>JANNNL010000570.1:0-8814 GCA_031398525.1 Actinomycetes bacterium
GTGAGTCGTCCTCGTGGCAGATGCCCGAGTTGACCGACGTACCGCAGGAGAGCCGCCGATGACCTACCCCAAGGTCTCCACCAGCGCAGCTGGAGTCCCGTCGAGCCCGAAGTTCCCCGAGATCGAGGAGCGGGTGCTGGAGTACTGGGAGCAGGACGGCACCTTCCAGGCCAGCATCGACCAGCGCGACCCGGGTGAGAACGGCGCCAACGAGTTCGTCTTCTACGACGGCCCGCCGTTCGCCAACGGCCTGCCGCACTACGGTCACCTGCTCACCGGCTACGTCAAGGACGTGGTGCCGCGCTACCAGACCATGCGTGGCCGCCGGGTCGAGCGCCGCTTCGGCTGGGACACCCACGGGCTGCCGGCCGAGCTCGAGGCGATGCGGCTCAACGGGATCAAGACGACCGACGAGATCCTCGAGCTCGGCATCGAGAAGTTCAACGAGCTGTGCCGTGACTCGGTGATGAAGTACACCGGCGAGTGGCGCGACTACGTGACCCGCCAGGCGCGCTGGGTCGACTTCGACAACGACTACCGGACCATGGAGCCCGACTACATGGAGTCCGTCATGTGGGCGTTCAAGACGCTCCACGACAAGGGCCTGGTGTACGAGGGCTTCCGCGTCCTCGCCTACTGCTGGCGCTGCGAGACGCCGCTGTCGAACACCGAGACCAAGATGGACGACGTCTACAAGGACCGCCAAGACCCCGCCCTGACGGTCTGGTTCGCTCTGGAGACCGGAGAGCGGATCCTCGCCTGGACGACCACCCCGTGGACGCTACCGTCGAACCTGGCTGTGGCTGTCGGCCCCGAGATCGACTACGCCGTGATGGAGGATGCCGACGGGCAGCGCTACATCCTCGCTGAGAGCCGTGTGGCGGCGTATGCCAAGGAATTGGCCAATGCCGAGCAGGTCGCAACGGTCAAGGGCGCAGAGCTCATTGGACGCCGCTATACGCCGCTGTTCGACTTCTTTGCCGACACGCCCAACGCCTTCCAGGTGATCGGGGCCGAGTTCGTGACCACCGACGATGGCACCGGCGTGGTCCACATGTCGCCTGGCCACGGTGAGGACGACCAGAACGCGTGCAACGCCGTGGGTATCGAGACGATCGTCCCGATGGACCAGCACGGCCAGTACACCGCCGAGGTGACCCCCTGGGCCGGTGTCCACGTATTCGACGCCAACCCGCTGGTGATCCGCGAGTTGAAGGACCGCGGTCGCGTCGTGCGCCATGAGACGTACGACCACTCATATCCCCATTGCTGGCGCTGCGCAAAGCCGCTGGTCTACCGGGCGATCTCGTCGTGGTTCGTACAGGTCACTGCGATCCGCGACCGAATGGTCGAGCTCAACCAGCAGATCCGCTGGGTGCCCGAGCACGTGAAAGAGGGCTCGTTCGGCAAGTGGATCGCCGGGGCCCGTGATTGGTCGATCAGTCGTAACCGCTTCTGGGGCTCACCGATCCCGGTATGGAAGTCCGATGATCCCCGCTACCCGCGCCTCGATGTCTACGGCTCGCTCGACGAGATCGAGCGAGACTTTGGGGTTCGGCTGACCGATCTGCATCGCCCCGCCGTTGATGAACTGACCCGCCCGAACCCCGACGACCCGACGGGTCAGTCGACGATGCGCCGCGTCGCCGAGGTGCTCGACTGTTGGTTCGAGTCGGGTTCGATGCCCTTTGCCCAGGTGCATTACCCGTTCGAGAACCGTGAGTGGTTTGACAGCCACTACCCGGGCGACTTCATCGTCGAATACATGGCCCAGACCCGCGGCTGGTTCTACACGCTGCATGTGTTGGCGACCGCGCTGTTCGATCGGCCCGCCTTTCGCACCTGCGTCAGCCACGGCATCGTGCTCGGCGACGACGGGGCGAAGATGTCCAAGTCGCTGCAGAACTACCCCGACCCCAACCTGATGTTCGACACCTATGGTGCCGATGCGATGCGCTGGAACCTGTTGAGCTCCGCGATCTTGCGTGGTGGCGACGTCTCGGTCACCGAGGCGGGCATCCGCGACACGGTGCGCCACACGATCCTGCCGCTGTGGAACTCGTGGTACTTCCTCACGTTGTACTCCAACGCAGCGGGAACCGTCGGCCGCTTCCGCACTCCCGCCGATGATGACGGTCAGACCGACGTGCTCGACCGCTACCTGTTCGGAGAGTTGAATGGCCTAGTCGCCGGTGTCACCGAGGCAATGGACGCCGAAGACCTGTTCGGTGCCTGCGCCGTGGTCACCCGGTTCCTCGACACCCTCACCAACTGGTACATCCGTCGCAGTCGTGATCGCTTCTGGGCCGGTGACCAGGACGCGATCGACACCCTGCATACCGCGCTTGTCGTGCTGTGCCAGGTCGCTGCGCCGACGTTGCCGCTGGTCGCCGAACATATCTACAGCGGTCTGACCGGAGGTGGCAGCGTCCATCTCACCGATTGGCCGCTCGCCGCCGACTTTCCGGTCGACGACGACCTGGTCAGCGGAATGCAACAGGTCCGCACCGCATGTTCGACGCTGCTGGGGTTGCGCAAGGCCAATGGGCTGCGGGTACGGCTTCCGCTTGCCCAGGCCGTGGTCGCCACGCCATCGGCAGCCCTCTTGGCCCCCCATGCCGACATTTTGCGCGATGAGCTGAATGTCAAGGACGTCGTGATGACGGCCGACGCCGGGGCGTATGCCCGCCAGGAGCTGCGGCTCAACCCCAAGGAGTTCGGTCGGCGTCTGGGCGGAAACACCCAGACGGTGATCACCGCCCACAAAGCGGGGGACTGGACGATCGACGGCGACCGCGTGACGGTCGGCGGGATCGAGTTGTTGGACGGCGAGTACCGGTTCGACCTGGTCTCGAACGTCGAGGGTGCCGCCGCGACCCTGCCGGGCAATTCCGGCGTCGTCGTCCTCGACACCACCGTGACGCCCGAGTTGGAGCGCGAGGGTGTTGCTCGCGACCTGGTCCGCCTGATCCAGCAGGCTCGCCGCGACGCCGATCTGAACATCAGCGACCGGATCTCGCTCTCACTTGCGGCGTCAACCATGTGGGTCGCCGCATTCAATCAACACCGCGACCTGGTGATGGGCGAAACACTGACGGCCCACGCCGCGGCGCATACTGACGATTCTCTCTCCGAGCCTCAGATCGAGGTTTCGGCTATGACAGGAGTAACCGCATGATCACCGACGACAACAATGGCGGAGTACTGATCGATCTGCGGGTGCAGCCCGGGGCCGGACGCAACGCGGTCGTCGGTCGCCACGGCGACGCGATCAAGGTGCGCGTCGGAGCCCCGCCGATCGGTGGGCGGGCCAACGAGGCGATCATCGATCTGATCGCCGACACGCTCGGCGTCAAGCGCGCCGAGGTCTCACTCGTCTCGGGCGACACGTCGCGAACCAAGCGCGTGCAGGTCAACGGCATCACCGTCGAGTTGGCGACGAGCATCCTTGTGCCCGATTCCACCACGGGTGACCGCCGGGGATGATGAACTCGGCGGTAACATCCGCAGTCCCTCGAAGCTACCTGAAACGCTGGAAAGGTCACTGACCCGATGACCACATCGAAGAAGACCGTCGAAGCCGACGTCAATCTGACCAAGCCCAAGGCCAGTAAGGATTTCGACGCGAAGTTTCTCGAGGCCCAGCGGGCGTTGCTGATCGAAGAACGCGCCGCGCTGACCGGGCAGGCCAACCGCCTCGAAGACGAAGCCAATGCCCTGATCGAGGATCAGGAGATGGGCGACGTCGAGTTCGGCGAGGAAGGCGGCCAGGGCGACACCATGGTCGTTGAGCGCGAACGAGACCTGGCCCTGTCGGCCCAGGCCCGCCAAATGGTCGCCGATATCGACGAGGCGATCTCCCGGATGGACGCCGGCACCTATGGCTACTCCGTCGCATCGGGCAAGCCGATTCCCAAGGAGCGCCTCGAGGCGATCCCGTGGGCCTCGGTGCTCGTCGAGGAGAAAGTCGGAGGGATCGGTCGTCGATGACCGATACCCCCGTCGAGTCGGCCGATTCCGGCGGTGAGCCGGTCCTTGCCGGATCGCCGGTTGCCGGATCGCCGGTTGCCGGATCGTCGGTTGATGGGTCCACCGAGCACAGCCGAGCGGACTCCGCCCGCGTGGCGGTTACGCCGGTGCCGTCGTTGGTGCCGAGTTTGTTGATCGCCGCGATTCTTCTCGCCGCCGATCAGATCACGAAGATCTGGGCCGTCGGTCGACTGTCGCGTGGCCGCACCATCGATCTCGTTGGTTCGTTGCGCTTCAACCTGGTGTTCAACGAGGGCATGGCCTTCAGCCGGTTCCGGGGCATCGGTCAGTACATCGGTGTCTTGGCAATGATGGTCGTGATTTTCCTGGCCGTCAGCCTGCGTCGCGCCGACAGCAAGCTCGGTGCAATGGCAACCGGCATGATCATCGGCGGGGCGATCGGCAACATCGTCGATCGCTTGTTCCGCGGCGACGGTTGGCTCAAGGGCGGAGTCGTCGACTTCATCGATCTGCAGTGGTGGCCGATTTTCAACGTGGCCGACATCGGCGTCACCGTCGGCGGAGTTCTGCTCGTGCTCAGCTCGCTGTTGCGCTCACGGGTGTCCACACCCACTTCGGTCGTCGCTCAGTGAGCCGCTCTCCGAGCGTCCAAACGCCTCGGCGACTACCTGTCCAGGTCGAGGCTTCGCGACGGCGCCGATCCGCTTGGATCTTCACGATCGAGGCCCGATGATCAACGAGGAAATCCCGACCCTGCTGGCGGGGGAGCGCGTCGACCGGGTGGTTGCGCTGTTGGCCGATGTCAGCCGCGCCGAGGCGGTTCGGCTGATCGACGCTGGTGCCGTGAAGGTGGGCGAGACCGTGGTCACGGTTGGCAAACAGCGGGTGGCGCTCGGCGAACTCGTCTCGATCGACACCAGCTACATCACCGTGCCTGAGCCGCCGCAGCCGGACGCGTCGGTCGAGTTCACCGTGCTTCACGCCGATGACGACTTGATTGTGATCGACAAGCCCGCCGGGCTGGTGGTTCACCCGGCGACCGGCAACGAGGTCGGCACGCTGGTCAATGGCCTTTTGGCCCGGTTCCCCGAGATCGCCGGTGTCGGTCAAAACGGTCGCCCCGGCATCGTCCATCGACTCGATGCCGGGACGACGGGCCTGTTGACCGTGGCCCGGTCGGCCACCGCCTATGAATTGCTCGTCGAGATGCTGCGCGAGCATGCGATGCGCCGCATCTATGACTCCCTCGTTTGGGGGGTGCCGTCGACCCCGACCGGCACGATCGACGCGCCAATCGGGCGAGACACTCGCAACCCAATGCAAATGGCCGTCGTCGGCACCGGCAAGAAGGCTCGTACCCACTACCACGTCGACCGGAAGTATCGAATTCCCGAGGTTGCCAAGCTGACCTGTGAGCTCGAGACGGGGCGGACCCACCAAATTCGTGTCCACCTTGCCGCGGTTGGTCATCCAGTGGTCGGCGACACGATGTACGGCGACCGCCGGTCATCGCTTGGGCTGACCCGGCCATTTCTCCACGCCCGCAGCCTGTCGTTTCTCCACCCGATCACTGGTGAAGAGATGGACTTCAACTCGCCGCTCGCCGACGACCTCGAAGCGATTCTCGCCACCCTCGAGTGAGCCGACGTGATGTGGGGTGTGCTTGGTCCCCGGTCCAGGCATGCTGTTCAGATGCTCCGCCGTCGTCCAAAGCGTCGCCGCCCGGCGGGCGATATCGATGAGTTGCTGACTCGCTTCCTGAGTGAGTGGCCGGTGCTGTCGTCGCAGGAGCGTGTCGATCTCCTCGATCGGGTCGACGCACTGCTCGCGACCAAGAGCTGGGAGGCGGCTCGAGGGTTCGAACTCACCGACGAAATGTGTACCGTGATCGCAGCCCAGGCGGCGCTGGTGGCGCTGAACTTCGATCTGCAGGTGTACCGCCATGTTCGAGCCGTCGTCGTTCATCCGCGAGTGGTGATGATCAACGAGGAACGGCCCGGAACGATCCCGGGGTCGTTTACCTCGGGCTCAGGACCGCTTGATGGCGAGGCTCATCACGATCGGGGGCCGATCGTGCTGGCGTGGGATGCGGTGCGTCACGACACTCGGCACCGGGGGACGGGGCGCAACGTGGTCGTGCATGAGTTCACCCACAAGCTCGATATGGCCGATGGCATGGTCGATGGAACGCCGGGTGACATCGATCCGGCGTTGCGGCGGAGGTGGGAGGCGGTGTGTGAGCGCGAGTTCGAGGCGCTGCATGACACCGGGCTCACGTCGGACTCGCCGAGCATCATCCGAGAGTACGCGGCGACTGATCGTGGGGAGTTCTTCGCCGTCGTGGCCGAACTGTTCTTCGAACGACCGGTGCAATTGCAGGCGACGCATCCCGACCTCTACGAGGTCTTTCGCGACTTCTTCCGTCAGGACCCGGTGTCGCGCCGCCCCGGGTGAAAGTGGCTCAGTGCGAGTGCATCGCTTCGGGCCAGGGGTCTTCGCCGCGGGCCGAACCGGCGACGGCGGCCAGCGTGTAGCCGCCGAGGTGCTCACGCAGGTGCTCGCCGGCGACCTTCCAAATGGCCAGCAGCACGCACTGGCCCTCGTGGTCACATGAGCCGTCCTGGTGAGGCTCGCCGAAGTCGCCGAGGGTGATGGGCCCGTCGACGGCCGAAACGATTTCCGACAGCAGAATGTCGGCGGGGGAGCGGGCAAGCACGTACCCGCCGCCGACGCCCCGCTTCGACTTCACGAGGCCTGCGCCTTTCAACGCCAGCAGGATCTGTTCGAGGTAGGGCTGGGGTAGGCCCGTGCGCTCCGCGATGTCGCGTACCGAGGTGGGAGCACCTTCGGGATGCAAAGCCAGGGATAACAGGGCCCGACAGGCATAGTCTCCTCTGGTGGACACGCGCACGACTTCCATCGTACGGCGGGAGTTGGGACTATGACGACATCGGTGATGGACTAGGCACAATGGTGAACGCGCCGGTCCTCCCCGCCTATGGCGGAGCCAACGTCAGGGGGATCATGCCGGCGTTGATGACCCCGCCGTCACGACGAGACCTGCCCTTGTGGTTCCCCGCTCCGTTGATCGGTGCCGACCAGGTGGTGATCCTCGTTCTCGATGGTTTGGGATGGGATCAGCTGCAATCGCATCGTCACCTCGCCCCGAATCTGGCCTCGATGATCGGTGGACCGATCACCACCGTCGTCCCGTCGACCACCTCGACCGCCCTAACGTCGATCGTCACCGGGTTGGAGCCCGCCGAACACGGCATCGTCGGCTACCGCATCGATCTGAGCGGCGACGTGATGAACGTGTTGCGCTGGACGACGGCGGCCGGGGACGCCCGTCGTCGGCATCCTCCCGGCGATGTGCAGCCGTACCCGCCGTTCCTCGGGCAGAACGTGACGGTCGTCTCGAAAGCCGAGTTGTCGAACTCGGCGTTTACCGCCGCCCATTTGGCGGGCGTGAAAATCTCCGGCTGGCGGGTGATGTCGAACATCTCCGTCCATGTCTCGAATTGCCTAGCCAAAGGCGAGCCGGTCGTCTACGCGTACTACGACGGGATCGACAAGGTCGCCCACGAGTATGGGTTCGGGCCGTTCTACGACTCGGAGTTGCTGCTTGCCGATCGTCTGGTTGGCGATATTCTGGCGGTACTCCCGCCGGGAGCCGCGTTGGGTGTGATTGCCGATCACGGCCAAGTTTCGGTGGGTCCTCGGCACTTTCCTCCGGCGAGAACGGTGCTCGGGCTCACCCGGTACCAGTCGGGCGAGGGGCGGTTCCGCTGGCTCCATGGTCGGCGCGGGGGAGAGGCCGATCTGCTCGCTGCGGCGACCGAGGCCCATGCCGACGTCGCCTGGGTGGTGAGCAAGGCCCAAGTGATCGATGAAGGCTGGCTTGGTCGACAAATGCCCGGTCCGATCGCATCGCGTCTTGGCGACGTCGCCCTGGTTGCCCGCGATGACATCAGCTTCGATGAGCCGGCTGATTCGGGGCCGTTCGAGCTGGTTTGTCGTCATGGGTCTCTCACCGCGGCCGAAATGCACGTACCCTTTCTCGGGGCCCGCCCACGCTGAGCCGGGCCCCACCGCCGTGCGCGCACCCTACTTTCTCGAGAAACGAGTTTCGATGTCTAAGCATCCCGTCGAGCAGCCCGAAGTTGTCGTTATGCCCGAAGGTGGCTCATCTGGTGGATCGATCGAAGAGCTTGCCGTCGAGACCATCAGCGAGCCCGCCAAGGTGATGCGGATCGGCTCGATGGTCAAGATGCTGCTCGAAGAGGTGAAGGCCGCCCCGCTCGACGACGCCAGCCGCGAGCGACTGGTCAACATCTACCAGGCGTCGATCGATGAGTTGTCGACCGCGTTGTCGCCCGACCTGCAGGAAGAACTGCGGTCGATGGCGCTGCCGTTCAAGGACCAGCATCCGAGCGATGCCGAGTTGCGCATTGCCCAGGCTCAGTTGGTCGGCTGGCTGGAGGGCTTGTTCCACGGCATCCAGGCGATGCTGATGGCCCAGCAGATGGCCGCTCGCCAGCAGCTCGAACAGATGCGCCAATTACCTCCGGGCTCGATGACCCCAATGCCCGGCCGAGTCGACAGCCCCTCGGCCGCCGCCGAACCCGACCGCCCCGGCACGTACCTGTAGGGATCGTCGGGGCGGGTGAGCACCGTCGGCGACCTGCATCATCCCCCGATCTGGGGAGCGGCGTGGCGGTCTCAGCGCCACCGCGCTCCACATTGGTCTGGGAGCGCGGTGGCGGCCAGGGGGTGGGCGACCGCGGCGTCGAGGCCACCATTTGGGAACTGCGATCCTGGCCC
>JANNNL010000592.1:0-7872 GCA_031398525.1 Actinomycetes bacterium
CCCGGCACGACGACGTTGGCGGGGGGCCATACCTCGGTCTCGACGCGGAGGTAGAAGTAGCTCAGCAACAGCGTGCTCAGGGCGATGGCCATCACCAGCAGCGACATGCCCATTCCCCACGCCGCCAGAGTGTCACCGCCATCGGTTCGCACCGAGACGCCATGAACCCGCTCGAACTCCTCGTCTTCGGCGTCGTTCAACCCATCGGTATCGGGCCGATTCCACATCACGACCGAGAACACGATCACGACGACCGCGGCGAGCAACACCAGATTGTGATGCAAGAGTTCGCCGAGGAACAGCAGGACCGTGCCGCAGGCGGCGACGAACGGCCAGATCGACGGTCCCGATACCCGAATGAGTTCGTGGGGCCGGGCATCGACGGTCGTGGTGACGAGGGCGGCTCGCCACTTCAGCGGCCAATCGGCGAGGGACCGCGTCAACGACATCACGGCGGGATCGCCGGTGTGCAGATCGGATTGACTCCACAACGGGTGGCGATCCTGCACAATTGGCGGGACCGAGAAGCCGTACTGCGGAGGTGGCGACGAGACCGACCACTCGAGGGTGTCGGCACCCCAGGGGTTCACCCCGGCCCGCTCACCACGGAAGTGGCTGTACACCAGGTTGACGAGGAACAGCATGACGCCGGCGAACAAAATGAAAGCCCCAACGGTCGAGATCAGGTTGTAGATCGCCCATCCGCGGTCGGCGTCATATGTGTAGACGCGGCGCGGCATGCCCTTGAGGCCGACGATGTGCATGGGGAAGAAGGTGACGTTGACGCCGACGAACATCAGCCAGAAATTCCACCGGCCGAGGCGTTCGTTGAGCAATCGCCCACTGAATTTCGGCAGCCAGAAGTACGCCGCCGCGAACAGCGGGAACGCCACCCCGCCGATGAGTACGTAATGCAGATGGCCGACGACGAAGTACGAGTCGTGAGCCTGCAGGTCGAACGGTGCCGACGCGACCATCACTCCGGTGATCCCCCCGATGACGAACAGCACGATGAAACCCATCGCGAACAGCATCGGGGTCTTCCATATCGGTCGACCAGACCAGAAGGTCGCCAGCCACGAGAAGACCTGAATACCGGCCGGGACGGCGATTGCCAGACTGGCCGCCGAGAAGAATCCCGCGATCACCGGCGAGAGCCCGACGGCGAACATGTGATGAGCCCAGAGGGCGAACGACATGAACCCGATGGCAACCATCGCGGCGACGATCCACCCGTATCCGGCGATCCGGCGGCGCACGAACACCGGGATGATCATCGAGACGATTCCGGCCCCCGGCAGGAACTGAATGTAGACCTCGGGGTGTCCGAAGATCCAGAACAGGTGCTGCCACAGCAACGAACTTCCCCCGAAATCAGGGTCGAAGAACTTCATGTCGAAGCTCCTGCTGAGCTCAAGCAACAGACTCCCGATGATCAGCGTGGTGAAAGCGAAGAGATCATGAACGCAGTGACCAGCATGGCCCAGGCGAACAACGGCATCCGTGCGAGAGTCATGCCTGGGGCGCGGAATTTGAGGATGCTGATGACGATCTCGACCCCGGCCGCGATTGCTCCAACCTCGGCCACGCTCAATCCCAGCACCCAGAAATCGAGCGCCCGATTCGGCGAGTACTCGGTCAGGCTCAGCGGGGTGTAGGCGAACCAGCCCGCGTCGGGTACCAGGTTGAACAGGGTGCTGCTGTAATAGAAAAGCCCGCCCATGAGGTAAGCGAAGAAGCTGTAGGCCCCGAGCCGGGGAAATGGCATTTCCCGAGTGCCGAGAAGGAACGGCAGCAACAAGATGGCGAAACCCTCGGTGATCGGCAGGATGACCAGGAACATCGTCACCGAGCCGTGGTTGGTGAACAGTTCGTTGTAGATCTGTGGGCTGACCAGATCGTTCTCGGGCACGGCGAGTTGCATCCGCATCACCATCGAGTCAACGCTGCCGCCCAGCAGCAAGAAGAAGAAGCCGGTGTAGATCAGGCGCTTACCGATGCGGTCATTCTGAATCGACATCAACCGGCCGCGCAGCCCGGGCGGGTCGTCCCACAACCGACTGAGATGACCGGCGGTTGCCGGAACTCGGTCAGCCATCGGAGTGACCGATGCGGGCCGCGTCGACTCGTGATCGGCCATCGCTAGTCGAGCCCCCGTAGGTAGGCAACGAGTGCGGCCAACTCGTCGTCGGTCAGGTCCACCCGAGGCATCTGCGTGCCGGTCTTGATCGACTCCGGGTCTCGTAGCCACGTCGTGAGGTCCTCGGCCGTGTTGTCCAGGGAGTCGCCGACGATCCTTCGTCGGCTCGCCAGATGGGTCAGGTCGGGCCCGGGACGCTCGGCAATCGAGGTTCCCTGAATCGTGTGGCACCGGCTACAGCCCTCATCGACGAACAGTGCTCGACCCTGCCGAGCGAGTTCGGTCACGGGGGTGGCGGCGGGCTGACCATGTCGGGCCAGCCATGCCTCGAAGTCGGCGGCGGGCTCGGCGATGACGACGAAACCCATCAGGGTGTGCTGCAGGCCACAGAACTCGGCGCATTCACCGCGGAACTCACCGGGAGTGTTGGCCTGCACGACCAACCGGTTGGTTCTGTCGGGCAGCGCATCGAGCTTGCCGTGCAGTTCGGGCGCCCAGAAGCTGTGAATCACATCGACGGATCGCAGCCGGAGTTCGACCGGCTTCCCGACCGGGATGTGGATCTCGTTGGCGGTCGTCACGTTGCTACCGACGTACGACGCAGACCACCACCATTGATGCGCCACCACGTCGATGGCAATCGTCGGCCCCCGGCCCGTGCGAGGAAAAGCGCGCATCGTCGTGGCGGTCAGCACGAACACAATGGTCACTCCGACGATGGGCAAGATCAGTCCACCGTTACGAATCCATCGCTCATCGCGCGCATGCGGGCTGACCAGCGGGAGATCGGCAGCATCCGGCGATGAATTGCTCCGACGATGGCGAACAGTCCCGACGACCACGATCGCCGCGACGAGAACGAACACGGCGGTTCCAAGGATCAGCAGCGCCCATGTCAGCGTCCAAATCGCGTCTGCGCCAACCCCCGCGCCGCTGATCATGCCGACAGATTCGAGACCGTCAACGAACCGTGCATAGCGGCGGTCATACCCGCTGCTGGCCGAAGCCAAACAGCCGGGTTTACCGAACCGTCCGGCCTCGACGGCCGGACGGTTCGGACAAACTCAGGCCAGGTAGAACCCGGTGATGTCGGTCAACAGATGGGTGGCGACGCTATTGAACAATGCCAACTTGCCGTCGGTTCCGAGACCGATGATGATCGGACCAGCCACCGTCTGGCCGGCTCGCACGATGTTCAGCGACGAGGTGTCGGCTCGCGTCGTCCCTGACGGGAGTGCGGTGACGAAGCCAGAGCCGGCGCCCTGATCCGACGTCACCGTGCCCGACACGCCGAGCACGCCGACCGTTGGAATGCCGCCGACCCCGGTCACCTGGATGGCGTTGGTTGCTCCGGCCGCGACGGGCCCGGTCAGACCGCCGATTCCCGAACGGGTGTCGAGTAGTCGGGTCGGCGACGTCGCCACGAACAATCCTCGCGGGGTGGCGAGCACGTTGGGATCGCTGGCGAAGTATCCAACGACGTCGACGAGGAGGTGGCTGCCAGCTTCGGTGTAGATGCTGATCGAACCGTTCATACCCACCGGAACTATCGCCAGATTCGCAAGGTCCTCATTCGTCTCGGAGGCATTGAGGTTCGAAGCGTTTGGTCGAACTCCGCCACTGGCGTGGGTGGTGAAGAAGCCCGGCGCAGTCGTTGCGGTGGCGGTGAGGGTCACGACCACGGCCGACACGTTGGCCGCCGGGACACCACCTCGTCCGAGTACCGACACATCGACGGTGGCACCGGCGGCCGGCTTCGTCGTGGCGCCACCGGTCCCAATGCCATTGCGGGTGTCGAGCAGCCGACTCGGTGCCAGGGTCGCCAGACGACCGGCACCGTTGATCGACGGGGCATAGAACCCGATCACATCGACAATGACATGACCGGCAAGGTACGAGTTGATATCGACGGCCCCGTTGGCACCGAGGCGAACGGTGACGAGCGCGGCGCGCGTCTGATTCGGTCGGTCGACGTTCACCGACGACACCGTCGGACGCGGGGTTCCGCTCGGCCAGACCGTCAGGAAACCGCCCACGTTGGACTCGGTGATGGTGACGTTGAGCACCGCGGCAGTTGCCGTCGCCGCAACGCCGGACCGTCCTCGTACCATCACGGTCGTCGTGTCACCGGCACCGAGTTTCGCGGTCAAGCGGGTGTCGAGCAGGCGTCCTGCTGTCGCCAGCGACGAGTACTGGCCTGCGCCTGCGGGCACCGAATTGGAGACCACGGTGATGTCGGTAACATCGACAAGTCCATTGCCGATCGCGCCAATCAGTGTTGCCGCGCCCGTCGACAGGTCGACCTTGTACAACCCGGTCGATCCTGCGACAGACATCGAGACAAAGGCGGTCCCCGGCCCACTGATGTCGAAGCCGACGCCGGTGTCGTCGGGTACCGGCCCCAGCGCGCCGATGGCGGTCACCACTCCGAGGTTCGGCGAGGGAGTGCCATTCACGCCACCGATCCGCACCAGGCCGCCGGCGGCAGAGATGCCGAACAGGGTGGTCGTACGCCCCGGAGCGGATGCCGGCAGGTTCTGGTCGTAGGCCACATTGACGATCCCAAGGGTCATTGGGTTCAGATCGGTATCGGTTGCGGCGAGAGCTCCGTTGTTCGGATTGAGGCGAAGACTCTGGTCACCCGATCCGACGACGCGAAGCCGGTCAACGGTTGGGTTGATGTCGATGGTCGTACGTACCGCATCCTCGACGACGTCGACCGTGGCAGTGCCCGTGGGTGTGGCCACACCGGTCGAGATGTCGATCGAGTACAGCCGACCGCGGTCGGGACCGACCGTGTCGGTAATTGCCATACCCAGAAGCTGGCCCGTGCCCGGCCGACTCTCGATCGACGTCATCCATTCGCCGGCCTGAAGTCCCCTGATTGCCGTGCTGTCGACGATCGTCCCGGGCGAGGCCTCGTCGAACTGAACGAGAAGGTTGCCGGAAACCAGGCCAATCAACTGCGCCGGCGGGGTATCGGCCCGGACCGGCTGCGGGACGAGCGTGACCAGGCCAAGCCCGATCATGATCGCCATCAGCGCGCCGCTGTATCGCGTCCGTCGCAGGTGGAGGGGTGGCTGTCGGAACCGCGGGAAACGGGATGACATCACTGACTGGCGTCTCATCGGATACTCCTGGGGGTTGATCGACACTGAATCGATGGTTGAGCACAGAGAGCGACCCGCAGGGCCACCTATCTCTTGCGAGACATTCGGAGCAGTGTGTCTTTTGGATTGTTTCGCTTCATCTGCGCTCGTTCAGGGTCCCGGCCTTGAGCACGGATCATGATGCGGTGGTTCGGCGCAGTAGTCGGAGTGTCTTGCGTTCGATGGCCGTCAGGGCAGTGGGCTTTTGACCCACGGGCCGCCTCCATCTGCTGAGCAGCGTTCCCTCGACGTAGCTTTCGACGATGGCGGGGTGGATGTAACTGTTTCGGCATACTGTCCGGGTGATGCCGAGGTGATCGGCGACCGAGTCGATGACATCATTCAGGACTTGTTTGGTGGGCGATGCCGCGTGTTCGCTCGCGGTTGCGAGGCCGTCTGCCGCCCGGACCGACGCATTCCAGGTGCGAAAGGTTTTGGCCGTTATCCCCGGTCCAGCGTGTTGGGCGAGGTAGTCGTTGACGTCACCGGAACTGACGGCACGTATCTCGCCGTCCTGCGATCGATAGCCGAAGAGTTGCTGGCCAGGGAGGTGTTGGCAGTGGCGCACGATCTTTGCCAGACGAGGGTTGTCGACGCGAATGTCGAAGTTGTGGGCTGATTTGCCGCGGAACGCAAGGCGGACTGTCGAGCCGCGCACGGCGACATGGCGGTTCTGGAGGGTCGTGAGTCCGAATGACTCGTTGGAAACTGCGTACTCGGTGTTGCCGATGCGCAGACTCGTGATGTCCATCAGGCGGATCACCGTCGCGATGACCCGATCTTGCCCGAGGTCGTTGCGCGCCAGGTCACGCGCGACTCGACGACGGAGTGGGCCGAGAGCGAATCCGAACGCGACGAGATCGGCGAACTTGTTCTCGGACCTTCCTGCCGTGAAGGCAGCGTGATATCGGTATTGCTTGCGGCCGCGGGAGTCACGGCCCGTCGCCTGCAGGTGACTGGTCGGGTCGGCAGCAATCCACACGTTGGTCCACGCCGGTGGAATTGCTAGATCGTCTATGCGGGCGCGATCAACCCGACTCGCACGACGACCGGTGATGTCATTGACGTACAAGAAACGTTGTACGCCGGTGCGGCGGATGCCCGCCTCTTGGTCCGAACCGAAGCGCAGGTCCCCGCTATTGGAGACCGACGCATGGGGAGGAGGTTTCGCTTGACGGGCGCTCGGCACAGCCCAGCGGTACCCGCCCACCCGGGAGTCCCAGACATCTGCTGACTCTCGTCGGCTCGCGGCCGGCGCGTCCTGACATCGACCATCGCATGTTCGGCGGATGTCGAGCGCGGTGCGGCATCGGGCGGCTAGACAAGGACGGTGACCCCCCGTGAGTTCGCTGTCGTTGCAACCGTCGGCGAACTTGAGCGTCTGCGAGGTACCCGCTGGTGATGCCGAACATTTTGCCGACGCCCGGACCAGGCGATGAAGTCGAATGGGTCACGCGGCATCTCGGCCATCTCGTCGGTGGAGCGGTTGTTGCGTCGCCGTCACTGCGTGGAGGGCAGACTGCGGCGGATGCCGCGCTCGCGGCGCTCGACATTGCGGGTTACGCCAGTCGACGCAACGAGGTGCTGCCACGTTCTGGGCGCGGTGCCACGATGCTGTCGCCGTACATTCGTCATGGGCTCGTCTCGTTGCCCGAGGTGTGGGCGGCCAGCGCAGGCGGCGCCGTTCGTGATCGTGCCAAGTTCACCGATGAGTTGCTGTGGCAGGAGTATGCACGTCACCTGTATGCGCGTCTCGGGGGCCGCCTCGCCGCGCCCATACGGTTTCAACCGGCGTCTCAGGAACCGTTCGATGTCGGCGACCGCGACCCATGGGTCACCGATATGGCCTGCGTACGGCTGGCCATAGATGAGTTGAAGGACGACGGCTGGATGGTCAACCAGACCCGCATGTGGATGGCATCCCACTGGTCTGTCCGTCACGGCGCCGATTGGCGTGCGGGGGAGGACGTGTTCTTCGTCCATCTGCTCGACGGGTCTCGGGCAGCGAACCGGACTGGCTGGCAGTGGACAATTGGGGCCGGCACCGGCAAGCAGTACGGCTTCACTCGCTGGCAGGTCCGGAAGCGGGCTCCTGGACTCTGTGAAACCTGCCCTCACAACACCGCCTGTCCGATCGAGCGACGACCCGACGCCGTTCACCTCGACCCCGTTGCGATCGATACGCGCCTACGGCACGTCGATGACCCATCGGCAGTAGCCGGCCCGCGACGCCCTCTTGTGAACGATGACGCCGACGCAGTATGGCTGACCGCTGAGTCGCTCGGCGACCGTGATCCGGCCCTGGCCGCCAATCCCGACCTGCCCGTCGTTTTCGTGTTCGACGAACCCCTGCTCGCCAGGCTGAGGTTGTCGGGTAAACGGTTGGTCTTTCTGGCGGAGTGTCTCGCCGATCTGGGCGCGCGTCGCCAAGTCATCGTGCACCTCGGGAGTCCAGCCGTCAAACTCCTCGAGCAGCGATTGGCGACAACGTTCGCGCCGGTTCCCGGGCACGCCCGACTTCGCGAACTCCTGAACCCTGTGGCGCTCTACCCGTGGCCGTGGCTTCGCCTGCCGACGAGCGGG
>JANNNL010000656.1:0-8149 GCA_031398525.1 Actinomycetes bacterium
GTGGTTGGCTTCGTCGAACTGGTCGACCTCGAACGCAACTCGATGAAGGGGGACGTGTTCGTACATCTCGCCGTGGTCGGTCTTCACGATGATGTCGTCACCGTCGATCGCGTAGTTGACCGGGAACACGATCGGGTATCCGTCATCACCCAGGAAGGCGAGCCGCCCAACGTCGTGGGAAGCCAACAGGGTCTGGCAGACGTCGTCGGTCAAGTCATCGACAAAGGTATGGGTGTCCATGTTGCGACTGTCCCACCATCCGTTGGTGGTCGCTAGGGGACAAAGACCTGATCTCGACGCCGACCCGCCGTTACGTCGGGACACCCGTGTCGAGCGTTTCGTTTCGGCCCACGCCGGGCACCGGGTAGTCATGGCTGTTGATCATCGCCTGCCTACAATGAGTCGCTCGTGACACCCGAACCCGAACCCGAACCACGTACGCACCCTGTCGTTATCGCCCACAAGACCGATCGGGGCGCGAGTCGCCAACTGCGAGTGGCCGATGCGATCACGGCGTTCGCCGGTTCGATGCCGTTCGTTTATCTACACGCCGCAGGGTTTGCGTTGTGGATGACGCTCGTCGAGTCCGATCCGTGGCCAAAACTGACGCTTATCGTCTCGTTGGAAGCAATCTGAATCCCACTGGGTTTGATGGAGGCCCGTTGGTTTGGATCTCAAGCCTGCTGGTTGGGCGGGCTTGGTGTCATTGTGCCCGAGGTTGGGCGGGTTGTCGAGGGCGGGTTCATCGGCCGAGAAGTTCGTCGATGGTGTGGATCTCGTCGCAGCCTGGGCAGCGCCCGCCGGGACCGAGTTTGCGCATGAAGACCCCGCATTCGCAGCGTTGCTCACCGAGCTGACGGGTCTCGCACGTGTCGCATTCGTAGACGGTGATCGCCCGCTGTGACGGTGCTGACGACGCGGGCAACTCGACCGGTGTGAGGGCTTGCTCGGCTCGGCGCCGGCGGCGGTGACCAGCGACCTGGCACGTGTCGGAGCAGTAGACCCGTTTCCCGACCGGCACGAACGTCACGGCGCACACCGGGCACGGGATCGTTACCACATCGTTACCTGACGGGCTCACGCCGCGACCGCCAGCAGTTGGGCGGCATGCCAGGCAGCCTCGAACTCGACTGGTGGGATATCGCCAAGGGTGCCATGAAGGCGATCGGTGTTGAACCACTGCACCCATTCGGCGGTCGCCAACTCCAACGTTTCGATCTGTTTCCACGGGCCACACCGTTTGGTGAGTTCGGTCTTGTAGAGCCCGTTGACCGTTTCCGCCAAGGCGTTGTCATACGAATCGGCGACGGTGCCGATCGACGGTCGGGCGCCGATCTCGTCGACGCGTTCGGTGAACCGGATACTCGTGAACTGACTGCCAGCATCCGAATGCACGACCAGGCCGCCCAGGTGGGCACCGCGTTTCCAGGCGGCCATCTCCATCGCGTCGAGGACCATGTCAGTGCGCATATTCCCGGCGACCCGCCACCCAACAATCATCCGAGAGAACGCGTCAACGATGAAACAGACATACGCCATCCCCTCCCACGTCGACACATACGTCAAGTCGAGGACCCACAACCGGTTCGGGGCGTCCGCGGTGAACTGGCGTTTCACCAGATCCGTCGCTCTGCTCCCGGCCGGGTCCGCCCGGGTGGTGATGACCTGTTTCCCGCGGCGGATCCCACGGATCCCAGCTTGACGCATCAACCGGGCGACCTGATCACGGCCGATCTCGTGACCGGCGCGGCGCATTGCTTTCCACAACTTGTGAGCCCCGTACACCGAATAGTTCTTCGTGAAGATGGCCAGCATGATCGCGGTCATCGTGACGTCACGGACTGCCCGCGCTGACGGCGGGCGTTTCTTGGCCGCGTAGAAGGTTGACGGGGCGATCGGACAGTCATGCTCGGTGAGCACCCTGCAGATCGGCTCGACCCCGAACCGTTCACGATACGTGTCGATGAACTCCACTATTTGCGGGACTGGCGGTCGAGCTCCGCCCCGAAGAAACTTGCTGCGGCTTTCAGAATGTCGTTCGCGCGGCGCAGTTCGGTGTTCTCGCGGCGGAGCCGTTTCAACTCCTCAGTCGCTTCCGACGTCACACCAGGACGGACCCCGGCATCAACTTCAACCTTGGTGACCCACTGACGAATCGACTCCGCGTGTGGGCCGAGAAGCTTCGACACCGACTGGCAGGCCTCCCACAACGACACCCCGTCATCCCGACGGGCCTCGCCGACCATCCGCACCGCCTGCTCACGCATCGAATCCGGATACCGCGTCCGACGCCGAACCCCCGCCTTGTCCGTCTTGTCCTGTGTCATAACTCCATCTTCCTCTCAAGAGATGGAGCCTCCACGCAACCCAGTGGGATTCAATCTTCTTGTCCGCTTTCGTGATGATCGGACAGAACCGGCAGGCGGCTTTCCAGCAGGCCAAAGCCAATCACGACTTCGTCGAGCAGGAGCAGGAATTGAAGACCAACACCGAGTTGACCCGAGCCGTCCACGCCCTGGCGACCGAGATTCACGACCGAGTGGTCACCGAATCGCCGAACCCGGGTTGATCGCCAGGTCGCCAACGTCGCTGGTGATCGAGATCTCAAGGTTCATTGCGCAGCGATGGCGGTGAGAACGTTGAGTCGTGACGCTCGACGGGCCGGATACAACGACGCGCCGACGCCGGCGACAGTGATCAGCAGGATCATGAAGACGAGCGAGCGGAAGGGAATCTCGACCGTAGAAATGCCCTGGTCACGCAACGTTCTCGTCAACGCATAGCCGAGCCCGACACCAAGCGCGACGCCGAGCACCGCTCCGAACGTCGAAATGATGGCGGCCTCCCAGCGCACCATCGACCGCACGTCTCGGCGGTCCATACCGATTGCCCGCAACAGACCCAGTTCATGGGTGCGTTCAAAGACCGACAGCAGCATCGTGATCAGCACCCCGAGCAGGGCGATGATGATCGCGAGCAGTACCAACGCAGTGATCAGGTTGAGGAGTTGGGTGATCTGAGCTTGTATGACCCCCGCGTACTCGACCCGATCCTGGGCCTTGGCGGCCGGGGCGATCGTCGCCAATCTGGTGGTGATGGTGCTCTTGACCTCCGAGATGCTCGTGCCGTCGACGACCTGTACAAAAGCGATCATGTCGAACGAATCGGGATAGAGCAGTTCGTGAGTGGCGATCGACACGACGTAGTCGCCGAACGCGTTGCTGCGGAAGATCCCCCGGATCGCCAGCGGATGGGGCCCGGTGGCGAACACGGCGGGAATCGTGTCGCCAACCTTCCAGCCCTTCGACTTGGCGATCTTCTCGGAGACCGCGATGCCGTCGGTGTCGAGCGCCCGCAACGACCCGCTGACCAAGTCGAGGTCGAGCGCGGCGTTGGGGTCGGTGACGTCGAGGGCGGCACCCTCCATCGCTGAGAGCTGCTTGGTGGCGTCGCCGATCTTGAACACGCCATGGCGGAATGGCGCAACGTTGGCCACGCCATCCACGGCACGTAGTGACGCCGTGACATCCGAGCCCAGGCCGGCGAGACCGCCAGTTCCGACGATCAGATCAGCACGCATGCCTCTGTCGAGGATCTTGGTCGTCGACGTTGTGACCGAACTGGCCAACAGCAGGGCAGCGGCGATGACTGCCGTGCCGATCATCAAACCTGCGGCCGTGTTGGCGGTGCGGTGGGCACTCCTCGTCGCGTTCTCCTCGGCGAGTTGGCCCGAGAGGCCACGAAGTCGTCGCACGGGCGCGGCCAACACATGCACGAACGGTGCCACGATCGACGGCGCCAGCAACGACATGGCGCAGAGCGTGCAGAACGCACCGAGACCGAGTCGCACCAGGCTGGTCGAGCGGGCGCCGCTGATGGTCATCGCCACCCCGATCACGCCGACGACCGCCCCCACGGCGAGAAATGATCGGCGTCGCTGCGGACTGATCATCGTGACCGACCGGACCGCCGCCAACGGAGGTACCCGCGCCGCGCGCAGCGCCGGGGCGATTGCCGAGATCACCGTGACCGACATTCCGCCGATCACACTGACGATGATCGTGCGCGGGAGGATCACCAGGCTGCCGGCGGGGAGTGAGAAGCCGATGAGCCCGAGTAACGACTTCAACCCGATCGCCAGGCCAATGCCGCCGAGCAGACCGAGAGCCGACGCAAGCAGTCCAATGACGACCGACTCGATCAGGATCGACCCAATGACCTGGCGACCGTCGGCACCGAGCGCCCGCAGTAGAGCCATCTCCTTGGTGCGCTGGGCCACGACGATGGCAAAGGTGTTGTAGACGATCGAAGCTCCGACCAGCAGCGAAATGGCGGCGAAGACCAATAGGAACGTACTGAAGAACGCCATTTGATCGTTGATCGTGCCGCTCGTTTCGGTGCTGAGTTCGGTACCGGTCAATGCCTCGAATTTCGGGCCGAGGACGGCCTGGATCCGGTCTTGCAACGTGTCCGGGTCGACACCGTCGACCGCCGAGATGGCGATGTCGTCGAACAACCCGACGCGTCCGGCTTCGATCTGCGCGCCCGCCATAGTGAGAAGCACCGCGGATGCTCCGCCCAGGTTGTTGGCGGTCCCGAACTTGGCTACACCGACGAGTCGGAAGTCGTTGGTACCCCGAGTCGTCTGAATCCGAACCAAGTCGCCGATTGCCAGGTTGCCGGCCGTGACTGCTTCGAGATCGATGACTACCTCGTCGTTGGCCTGCGGAGCGGTGCCGCTGGCAAGGGTGAACGAGTTGAGGGCGCTCTCCGTCGGCCAGCTGGCCAGGAAGGTCGGGGCGAACTGGTTACCAACCGGATTGTTGGCCGCATCGAAGATTCGACCGCCAAGCGTGAAGACGTCGCCCTCTGCCACCCGGACGCCGGGGACGGCGCGAATTTCGGTGAGGACGTCGGCCGGAATCGGTGCCCGTGCCCACGCCCCGCCCACGTCGGATCGCGTTCGAACGCTGACATCAACGCCGTTGTAGGCCTGATCGAACACCTGGGTGAAGACGTTCTTGATCGTGTCGGTGAGCACAAAGGTGCCGGCGACGAATGCCACGCCGATCACCACGCACAGGGCAAGCAGGATGGAACGCAGCTTGTGACACACGATGCTGCGCCACGCGATCAGCGTCATGACTCCATCCCTGTGGACACCGGGCTGCTCGCCTCGCTCAGCTCTTTGAGGTGATCGAGGATGGCCGCCGGTGTCGGGTTGGTCATCTCGTCGGCGACCTGCCCATCAGCGAGGAAGACGATGCGGTCCGCATACGACGCCGCAACCGGATCGTGAGACACCATCACGATCGTTTGATTGAATTCGTCCACCGCTCGCCGCAGGAACCGAAGAATTTCCGCCCCGGCCTTCGAATCGAGGTTCCCGGTCGGTTCGTCAGCGAAGATGATCTGCGGGCGGCCGACCAACGCCCGGGCCACGGCAACTCGTTGTTGCTGCCCGCCCGAGAGTTCTGTCGGAGTATGGGTCAATCGATCCTTGAGGTGTACCTGGGAGATGACGGTTTCAAGCCACGACTTGTCGACCTTGGTCTTGGCCAGTCGCTCGGGTAGCACGATGTTCTCGATTGCCGTCAGCGTCGGGATGAGGTTGAACGACTGGAAAATGAACCCGATTCGCTCGCGCCGCAGCCGCGTGCGGGCTCGTTCGTTCATCGCCGTGACGTCCTCGTCGCCGATGTACGCCGTGCCCGACGTCAGCGAGTCGAGACCGGCGATACAATGCATCAACGTTGACTTACCCGACCCTGACGGCCCCATGATCGCCGTGAACCGGCCAGCGGCGAATGAGACGGTCACGTCATCTAGTGCCCGCACCGCGGTCCCTCCAGCGCCGTAGATCTTCGAGCCGTGCTCCAATCGCGCTGCCGCCATTGCAGGTGCAGAGATGATGGTGCCAACGGCCGCGTCGCCGCTTGGCCGCGTGGAATGAAGATCGCTGATGATTGCCATGGAGTCCATCGTGTTCATTTCGTCAGCACGGCGTAAGGGCCGAAGGTCACTGGTCGACCGGGTGCATGAGCTGCAGGTGACGTGCTGTGTACCGACGGTTCGCGGTTAGCTGAGCACAGCGGCGAGGGCGACGAAGGCGGAGATGAGGACGAGGAGGATGCCCAGGAGCGGGGCGATGAACCGCAGGTAGCGGTTGTAGTCGACCTTGGCGACGGCCAGACCGCCCATCACGACGGCCGAGGTGGGGGTGAACAGGTTCATCCATCCGGAGGCCGATTGGTAGGCGGTGACGACGACGCTGCGGCCGACCCCGGCGAAATCGCCGAGCGGGGCCAGTACCGGGATGGCCAGCGCGGCATGTCCGGAGCTCGATGGGACGAGGAAGGCGAGGGGGATATTGAGCAGGAACAGCAGTGGCCCGAAGATGCCTTTGGCGGTGCCGCTGACGGTGCTTTCGAGGGAGTGAAGCACGGTGTCGGTGATCTTGGAGTTGTTCATGATCACCGTCACGCCACGGGCGAGGACGATGATCAGGCCGACCGAAACGAAGTCGCCAGCACCGCGCACGATGGTGTCGGTCATGCCCTTCTCGCCCATGCCGGCGACGAGGCCGATGACGATGGCCATGACGATGAACAGGGCGGCGAGTTCGGGGAAGTACCAGTCGAGCTGCCACCCGTAGGAGTCGGCGTCAGGCCCGTTGATCACCTGAGCCCAGGGGACGATGGCGAAGATCATGAACGCGAATGTCAACCCCATCAGCCAGATCACGGCTCGTTGGCGGCCGCTGAGCTCGGGGGTTTCACCGGTGTCGGCAGTCGGGTCGATGTCACCGGGACGGAACCCGACGAGCGAGGTTTCGGGGTTGGCTTTGATCTTGTTGGCGTAGCGCACGACGTACCAGATGGTGATGGCGGTGAGCACCACGTACATGATCAGGCGTAGGCCGATGCCGTCGCCGATCGAGATGTCGGCTGCGCCCGAGGCGACTCCGGTGGCGAACGGGTTGATCGTCGAGCCGAGGGTGCCGATGCCCGCCCCAAGGAGAATCACGCTGGCGGCAACCATGCGGTCGTAGCCAAGCTTGAGCATCAGCGGGACGACGAGGGCGTAGAACCCTAGGGTTTCTTCGGCCATTCCTTCGGTGGTCCCGCCGATCGAGAACAGGATCATCAAGATGATGATCAGCGCTACACCTTGCCCGCCGAAGCGGGCGTTGATGCGGCCAATGCCGGCGTCGATCGCTCCTGATTTCATCGTCATCGTGATGAAGATGCCGATGGCGAGCACGAACAGGAACACGCCCGCGGCGCCAAACAGATCACCGGTTTCATACGGTCCGATCTTGCCGGTTTCGGTCGACTTGATGCCGTACAGACCATTGATGGGGGCCATATACAGGTCGTAGGTACGGTCGACGAAGGACAGATCGGCATCGGCTCGCACGTAGCTGCCGGGGATCGGCCGGCCGCTATCGGCATCGGTCTGGTACTGCCCGCTCGGCACGACGAAGGCCAGCAACCAGACGGCGATGGTGACTACGAACAGCACGGTGAACGCGCTCGGAAACTTCCAGCGCCGCGACGGTGGTTCGCCCTCGTCAATAACCTCGACATCTTGTTCGGCGGTCGTCACGTCTGTCCCCTTGCTTCGTGTTTGTTGAAGTCACCATCTCGGACCGATGGCGTTGGGCCTAGTGCCGTTAGTCCTTCAGTCGGGGTGCCACTTGGCGGGGTAGATGACTGGCTGGCTCCAGATGAGTAAAGGTCACTGTGCCGGGCAACACGGCCGCGATGTCGGTTTCGAACTGTTCGACCACATCGTGGGCTCGGTCGACGGTCCAGCTGCCGGGGACGCGTACATCGACGTAGACGAATCGCTGGCGGCCGGACTCTTGGGTGCGTAGGGCGTGAAAGTCGATGAGTCGTTCGTGTCGGTATCGGTCGATCACTTCGGCGACTTTGGTCGCGTCCGCGGGGGAAAGTGCGGCGTCGAGCAGCCCGCTCGTCGATCTGCGCAGGAGCCCGTATCCGACGCGAACGATGTTCATCCCGACGATCAGCCCGATGAGCGGGTCGAGGGTTTGCCAGTGAAGGATCGTGACCAGGGAAATGCCGATGAGTACACCAGCGGTGGTCCAGACGTCGGTCATCAAGTGTTTCCCGTCGGCTTCCAG
>JANNNL010000643.1:0-23838 GCA_031398525.1 Actinomycetes bacterium
TATCGCGCTCGGAACCGTCGCGGTTGCCATTGGAGGTGCTGCGACGATCGCATACGCCGGGCACACCAACACGTTGCTTGAATCAAGTCTGAAGGGCAAGAACGAGGTGGGCCCCCCCGGCTCCTCTCGCAACGTCGGCGACCCCAACGGTGAGGGGGACAACTATGTGTTCGGTATTGATGGAGATACCAAGACGCTGTGCTACGTCCTCACGGTCGAAAAGATTGCCCCGGCCACAGCAGCCCACATCCATGAGGGCAAGAAGGGCACCAACGGGCCCGTCGTGGCCAACCTGGCGGCACCCGCCGATGGCAACGCGGCGGACTGCTTGACCGAGGGTGAGCCCGGAAAGTTCGCGGTCGACGCCAATGGCGTTCAGCTGACCACGGTCGCGGAGATTTTGGCCAATCCGAAGGACTACTACATCAACGTGCACAACGCCGAATACCCCGGCGGAGCGATCCGCGGGCAGCTCAACTACGAGGACTGACGAGTCCGGTTCCCGTTAGCGGCTGACCCCATAAACTTGGTTGGGGTCAGCCGCACGGGACGTCAAACCGGAATCACCGTTGGAGTGACCCGGGAAATGAGAGGTCGGGCGGGACTTCGGGATCTGCGGACGGGGGTGGGAGCATTGTCGAGGTGGGCGGGGGTGCCGGAATCACGGGTGGATCGGGCGGGAGGTCCACGACGACGAGGCGTGCGCCAGACGGGGCCCGAGACGCTAACTTCAGCACTCCGAACCCCAGAACAATTCCGGTCCCCAACGAGATGGCTCGCTGATTGAAGGCATCCGGGGCGACGGCGAATCTGGAGATAAGGATGCTTCCGACCACGACGGCAACTGTCGTCAGCAGGCGCACAAGTTCGCCTCCAGGGCGATCGGTGGCCACGGGACGACGGGCGATGCGCGAATTCCAAAAGCCCGACGGAATCTGCGAGGCCGTGTGGAGCATGCCAAATCCGAGCAAGATTCCGGCCGCGGCTGCAATCAAGCGTTGGGCGAAACCGACCGGTACCAGCGAAGCGACGGCCGTGGCCATTCCCGTGAGCACCACCGCAAGAATAAGTGATGCGCGAATGGGGGCGCTCAGCCCCAACGGCGAAGTTGAGTCCTCTTCCATGTCAGGCTCTTCCATGTCAGGCGAGGGCTCGCACCGACGGCTCACGATCGAAGAATCGTCGCCCCGCAATTTCCATGAATGGGCGGCCAAGACCGGTGACACCCTCATCGATCACGACCCCCGCACGTTCAAGCAGAGGACGAGACGCCGGGGTGTGGCCAATCGCCTTGAGGTGGGCATATGCGTCCATCACAAACTGAACGGCTGCGCCGTCGGCGCAGAGTCGCGATGCCGCAGCGTCGGTCAGTACCAGCGCGATGGCATCGACGGTGACCGATGGGGTGCCTGCCAACTGGGCATCGGCGGCCAAGACCCCACCACTCGTTCGCGTTCCCAGCAGCTGCGACGCGATCAGAACTGCGCGTCCGCCCGCCGCTTCGACCTCTGCTTTGAGATCGAGGACATCGGACCGAGATGATCCCTCGCCGAACAAGATCCCGACCTTGCGTCCCTTCAACGCCGGACGAGTCCGGCCGAGGATCGACAACGAGGGAGCAAGTTCCAGGTCGGTTGGAGGGCTCGCCGCCGGCGTAGGTGCGGGAGCTTTCATTCCCAAACCGACAGCAACGCGGCGACCCAGGTCGGCATCGACATTCATCAGATTGCCAACGGCCCGAATGCGCACGTGGTCCAGGGTCACCTTTGACAGTTCAAAAACCACCGCCGAGGCGAGGTGGGCCTGCTCGATAGCAGTTTGGCTTCGATAGAACATCCGTGCCTGGCTGTAGTGATCGGCGAACGTTTCCGACCGACGGCGAACCTTTCCGTCCTCGGGGCGAGACAGGCCGTCGGCGGCTGGAATCGATTCGAAGCCTCTGGGATGCTCGCGGGGACCAGGATCTTCGCCGCCGATCTCCAAGCTGTTGGGCTCGTAGTTGGCCCGACCCGTCGGGACCGTCATCTGCATCATGCCGTCGCGTTGGAAGTTGGCCATCGGGCACTTCGGCGCATTGATCGGCAGTAGATGGAAGTTCGTGGTGCCAAGTCTCGACTTCTGAGTGTCGAGATAGCTGAACAATCGGCCCTGGAGCAGTGGATCGTCGGAGAAATCGATACCCGGCACGACATTGGTCGGCAAGAAGGCGACCTGCTCGGTCTCGGCAAAGAAGTTGTCGGGATTCCGGTCGAGCACCATCCGGCCGATCACCCTTAGAGGTACCACCTCTTCGGGGATGAGCTTCGTGGCGTCGAGTACGTCGTACGGCAGGCTGTCGGCAAGGTCTTGATCGAATGTCTGGATGGCGAGTTCCCATTCCGGGAAATCTCCATTGTCAATGGCGTCATACAGATCCCGGCGGTGAAAGTCGGGATCCGCCCCGGCCAATTTCACTGCTTCGTCCCACAGTGTCGACTGCACACCAAGCTTTGGGCGCCAGTGAAACTTGACGAACGACGTAGTGCCCCGGGCATTCACAAACTGGAACGTATGCACCCCAAATCCGTCGATCATCCGCAGCGACCGGGGTATTCCTCGGTCCGACATCGCCCACATCACCATATGAGTGGTCTCGGGCACCAGCGATACGAAGTCCCAGAACGTATCGTGAGCCGACCCAGCCTGCGGGTACCCACGATCGGCTTCCATTTTCACGGAGTGCACTAAGTCAGGGAACTTGATCGCATCCTGGATGAAGAACACCGGAATGTTGTTGCCAACCAGGTCCCAGTTTCCCTCTTTGGTATAGAACTTGACCGCGAACCCGCGGACGTCACGAGGCGTATCCACCGATCCCGCACCGCCGGCGACGGTCGAGAATCGTACGAAAACCGGCACCCGTTCGCCCTTGCGCTGAAACAGATCAGCCTTGCTCAGCTCAGGGATCGGGGCCGTGCACTCGAAAAAGCCATGGGCTCCCGAGCCTCGGGCATGCACAATCCGCTCCGGAATGCGCTCATGGTCGAAATGGAAGATTTTCTCTCGCAACGCGAAGTCTTCCAGCAAGGTCGGTCCCCGTCGGCCGCTGCGCAGCGAGTTCTGGTCGTCGGAAATCACCACACCGTGGTTCGTCGTCAGCCGCGGGCCAACGGTCGCTCGCTGGTGAAGTTCGCCTCCTTCGCCGACCACGTCGCTCTTCTTCTGGCGCGCGACACGACTCGGCGCGTCCGCGCTGCTCGGCTTGACCGCAGGAGAATTCTTGTTCATGGGTGGTCTGGTACCCGACCGAGATCCGTTCCATACGGACGCCCTCGCTAGCTCCTCAGTCCAGCATGCAAACCATCGACCGCTATGGTTCCGCCCGATGAGCACACGACTCGGTGACCCGGCTCGACTGGATGCCGTTCGCAGCAGCGGCATGGTCGACACCGAACGCGAGCCGGCGTTCGACGAGTTGACGAAGGCGGCCGCCCAGATGTTGCGAGCCCCGTACGCCCTCATCAGCATCATGGACGATTCCCGATCGTTCTGGAAGTCGACGTACGGGTTGCCGGCCGGCATGCACGGGGAGTTCGTCGGCGATTCGTTCTGCCAATACGTGGTCGAACGCCAGCTCGACCTGTTGACGGCCGATGTCAGAAATGACCCTCTGACCTGTGCGAACCCGACGATCGAGGCGAAAGGAGTTCGGGCGTGGGCCGGTACGGCCATCGAGTTCAATGGTGAGATTCTGGGGACTCTGTGCGTGATCGACAGTGAGGTCAGGGAGTGGACCGTCGATGATCGACGGGTCTTGCGGGCCCTCGCCGCGATTGCCTCCCGGGAGATCAAACTGCGGGCGAGTTTGGAGGTCGCCGAGGCGGCCGTGGCAAGCGCCGAGACTGCGTCGGCTCGCGCTCGCTCGTTGCTCGACACGCTTCGCTCCAGCTTGCTGCCACCGACGCTGCCGAGCATTCCCGGACTGGATGTCGCAGCCTGGTTCGAGGCAGCCGACGACGGCGACATGTTGCTCGGCGACTTCTACGACGTGTTTCCACTGGATGACCGGCGCTGGGGATTGGTCGTCGGTGATGTCTGCGGCCACGGTGTCGAAGCAGCCAAGTTGACCTCGCTCGTCCGGTACTCGATTCGCTCCGCAGCCGTCCACCATCGAAATCCCGCCGACGTCATGGCCGAGGTCGACGCAGCCATCCGGGCCGACGCTTCGGACCACGGACGGTTCGCCACGGTGTGTTACCTGCAGATCGACGTTGGAGATTCCGCCGCGGTGCGCTGGGCGCGGGCGGGCCACCCGCGCCCGATCCTGGTGTCAGCAGCTGGGTCACCACGGTTCTGCGATGGTGCCGATGGCCCTCC
Source organism: Actinomycetes bacterium (assembly GCA_031398525.1). Taxonomy (GTDB): domain Bacteria; phylum Actinomycetota; class Acidimicrobiia; order Acidimicrobiales; family Ilumatobacteraceae; genus JANMJD01. The sequence goes on from JANNNL010000643.1 coordinate 4,357, forward strand.
CCTCGGCATCACTGCCGGGCAGGGTTCGTCGTCGTGGTCGGTGGGTGAGTTTTCGCTCGATGATCGCGAGAGCCTCGTGATCTACACCGACGGCCTCACCGATTCGAGAATCGATGCGACCGGAGAGCAGTTCGGTGAAGATCAACTCGTCGACATGATTCGCAGATTCGCACCGAGTGAGACGGCCGGAAAGCTCGTTGCGCACCTGGCCGAGAGCTTGCGCATCGTCTCGAGCCGGCGCCGAGACGATGTGGCCATCATGGTGATTTCATCCCTGCCATGATGAGGTGTGATCCGGAGATGGATGTGGAGTGATCCGGATGGGCTTGGTGCCCCGTACATGTCTCAATGAATCGTCCACCACGCCGCTCAAACCACGCTCGGATCTGGGTCGGGCTCGCCGGGATAGTGATCGGCGTAAGTGTCACTGTTGCCGTCTTGGTGAACCGAACCAGGGGTGACGACGGCATCGACCAATCGGGAAACGCTCCCGTCGTCACGCTGCCCGCCGTCGAAGCCGGGTCGCCGATTCAGTCTGAGGCCGCTGCCATCCAGCCGACTTCGGCCGCACCGACCCCTACCGACGCGGTCACCCGATACATCGAGGCCGAGATAGCGGCGAACTCGCTCGCGTCATACGGACAGCTCAGTGCCGACGATCGGGCCGCCGTTGGCTACGAAGATTGGGAACAGGGACAGGACGAACGACCGCCCTACGTCTCATTCTCCATCGTGGATGAGACGGACGAGACCGTCGTCGTCGAGGCTCAACTCACGCCTGCTATCAACGAAGTCGACGGGGTGATTCCCGGTCGCGCCGAAGTGACCTTCGAGGTCCTCTCCGAGGATGGTGGCTATCGAGTGTCGCTCGACGACACGGCAATGCGCCCGCAGTTTCCCGATCGCAGCTTGGCCGCTCCGGTAGCCCAGTCGTGGCTGACTGCGTCACAAGGATGCCGCGCCGACGAACGGGCGGCTTTCGAGTACGACGGGAGCTTGCTCGGCACCCTCGGGCTTGTTGAGTCGTTGTGCGGCATCGCCGGAACCGCTCAAACTCCTCGGTCTGGCGAGTACGACGAGTTGACCGATCCCTCGATTCTGTTGAGCGCCTTCGGTGGCGACGCCTCCGACTGGACGCAGGTGGCCACGTTCACTGGTCTGACCGGTCTGGAAAAACTCCAGGTGATTTTGGCTCCGCTCGGCGACCAATGGGTCGTGGTCGGAGGTCTGGCCGTTCCATAGCTCGGGAACGTTGGCGGCAGCGCCGAGTCGACTGGTGGGGTCCGGGTCGACTGCGCGGTGTGTCCAGCACCAACCCATCACCCAGGCCGCGTTTTCCGGCTGGCAGGAAAGGAATAACTGTGTCCAACAAGCGCAAGCTCAAGCGGGTCATCCCCGTTCTCGGGCTCAGCGGCGCTCTCGTGGCAGGACTCATCGCGCAAGCCGATGCGTCGAGCCACCGCGAGGCCCCGTTGATCACCGAGGACCCGGTGGCCGATATCACCGACCTCTACGCATTCGTCAGCCCCGACGATACGTCGATGGTCACGTTGGTCATGAACGTCAACCCGTTTGAAGACCCCGCCGGCGGTCCGAACTTCCACAAGTTCGGCGACGACGTGCGATACCGCTTCAACATCGACGTCAATGGCGATGCCAAGGAAGACTTCGAGTACGACTTCCGCTTCGCCACGAAGGTGAAGAATCCCGCGACATTCCTGTACAACACCGGCCAGGTCACCACCCTGGACGATGCCGACCTGAATGTCGTGCAGACGTACTCGGTGTATGAGGACGACGAACTTCGTGACGAGGAATCGACGATCGGCAAGAACCTTGTCGTGGCCCCGGCCAACGTCGGCAAGCGCTCGACGCCCGACTACGAAGCAAACCTGGGTGCCGCCGCGGTGACCGAATTGTCCAACGGCATGAAGGTATTCGCCGGGCCGCGTGACGATCCGTTCTTCGCCGACCTCGGCAAGATCTTCGATCTCGGTTCGTTGGGTCCCTTCCAGCCGGCTCACCTGATCCCGACCGAAGCCGAGCCGGGCGAGGACTACGTGGCGATGAAGAACGTCCACACCATTGCCTTGCAGATTCCCGTCTCCCACCTCACCGAGGTGGCCGGCGATCCGGTGATCGGCGTGTGGGCAACCACCTATCGTCGGGCCACTCAGACCCGCCGGAGCAATGGAACCCAGAAGGTCGGCGGCGATTGGGTGCAGATCTCACGACTCGGCATGCCGTTGGTCAACGAGGTCGTCGTGCCGCTCGGAGCGAAGGATCTCTTCAACTCCTCGCGGCCGCGATCCGATGGTCAGTTTGCTGCCTCGGTTCTCGACCCGGAACTCGCCAACCTGATCCCGGTGCTCTACCCAGGCGTCACGGTGCCCACCTCGGTGGACGCCGGACTGGGTCTGGGCGGCCGTGAGGACATCGCCACGATCTTCCTCACCGGCATTCCCGGCGTGAACAAGTCGGCACTTTTCAGCCGGCCGAGCGAGATGCTACGCGTCAACACATCAACGGCGAGCGGGTTCCCCAACGGGCGTCTGCTGACCGACGATGTGATCGACGTGTCGCTGCGGGCTCTGGCCGGTGGCATTGGGTTCCCCGGTACCGAGGCATTCAACATTGCCCCGAACAATGCGCTGGGTGACGATGTGTCGACCAACGACAAGACGGCTACGGACACCTTCCCGTACGTCGCCGAGCCGTGGGCCGGTACGGACTGATCACGAAGAACTGACATGACCACCACCGCCAGCCCTGAATCCGAGACTCACGACATCACTCCGGTACGCGATCGGCCCCGACGCCGCGTTGCGCTCATCGGACCCCTGATTGTCGTGCTCGTCGGCGGGCTGGCGGTGGGACGGTTTCTGTTTGCCGGATCTTCGTCGGTGGAAGGTTCGACTACTCAATCCGCGGGAGTGGGCTCGGAGCTCGATGCGCTCCGGGCCCGCACCGTTGCCGAACCCGAGTCGTCAACCGCGTGGTTGGCGTATGGCGAGAACGCCATGCGCACGGCAATCGCCACCGGCGACCCGGCGTACTACGCCGCCGCCCAGCTCGCCCTCGATACCGCGGTGACGCTCGCCCCCGACTCAGCCGACGCCGTAGCCGCACGCGCCGGGCTCGCGCTGAGTCTCCATGACTTCGCCGCGGCACTTCCCCTCGCCGAGCGGGCCGCGAAGCTGAATCCCTTTGGCGTGAACGCGCTGGCTGCCCTCGTCGACGCTCGTCTCGAAAACGGTGACTACGACGGGGCCGAAACCACGCTCGATCAGTTGCTCGACGTCAATCCCGGAACCCCGGCGTACGCCAGGGTGTCGTACTTCCGCCAACTCACTGGCGATCTCGAGGGCGCTCGCACCGCAATGCAACAAGCGGTTGGGGCAACCGGCCCCGGCAATGGGAGGGCTGTTGTGCTCGGGTATCTCGGCGACCTCAACTTGGAGCTCGGCAACTACGATGCCGCGGAGAAGGCGTACTCCACCGCCCTCACCGATCAACCCGGCAACATCGCTGCCGAGTTGGGACGGGCGCGAGTACTCATCGCCCGCGGGTCGTTGACCGAGGCGGCAGCGCGGCTCGACGCCCTCGTCGCCCGCAGCCCTCAGCCGGCCCCGGCCACCCTGCAGGGCGAGCTCGCCCTGCTCCAAGGCGATTCCGTATCAGCGGACGCGGCGTTCCGACTCGTCCGGGCGAACCAGCAGATTCTGCGCAGCCAGGGCGTCATCGCCGACATCGAGTATTCAAACTTCGATGCCGATCGCGGGGACTGGGCGAGCGCACTCGAGACCGCCAGCGCAGCGCACGCGACGCGCCAGACAATCTTCACCGCCGATGCATTGGCATGGGCGCTGCTCAACGTCGGGCGAACCGCCGAGGCCGTGCCGCTGATCGAGGAATCTCTCGCGCTGGGCATTTCCACCCCGTCGATCCGAGTACATGCTGCTGCGATCTACACCGCAAACCGACAACCCGAACGCGCTCGGGACGAGTTGGCCGTCGCATTTCAATCGACGCCATGGTTGACCCCGTCCATCCGCCCGATCGCCGCCCGCCTCGCCGATGAACTCGGCCTCACCCTTCCCCAGAATTGGTCGTCGTTGTGAAACGAATCATGGTTCCTCTGGCCGTCCTTGTCGGCATTGCCGCAACGATCGGCATTGACGTCGGCCCGGCCAGCGCCCATCCCCTGGGAAATCTGACCGTCAACACGTCCACGCTCATCGTCGTCGCCCCGGAGTCGACGACTATTACGTACGTTCTCGATCTCGCCGAGCTGCCCACCGTGCAGGAAGAGCCGACGATCGACGAGCAACAAGCCTCCTACGCCTCGACCAAGTGCGCATCACTGGCTGCGGGCGTGACCTTGGCGTTTGCCGGCAAACCGTCGGCGCTGACACCAACGAGTTCGACGATGGCGTTGCTCGCCGGCCAAGGCGGCCTCAACACCCTGCGGGTTGAATGCGCGTGGGGGACTGACGGAGTTACGGACAAGACCGCCATCGACTGGTCGGACACCAACTTTGTCGATCGGGTCGGATGGCGCGAAGTGATCGCGGTCGGCGACGGTACCCGGATCGAGACTGATCTCCCGACGACCTCCATCAGTGACTACCTGCGGGCGTATCCGGTCGACACACCTTCGCCTCGGCAGCTGAGTGGCCATGGCGAGGTCGAGCCTGGTGGACCTCGGCTCTCGGCGGCTTCAACCCCCGAGAGTGCGCCGCCTGCCGCCGTGCAAGACCGCGGTGCCGACGGGCTGACCGAGAAATTCAACCGCCTGGTTGGTGACCGCGACCTCACGGTGCGCCTCGGACTATTCGCCGCAGTGCTTGCATTCCTGCTGGGAGCGTTCCACTCCCTCGCCCCCGGTCACGGCAAGACCCTGATGGCTGCAATGGTGGCGAGCCGCCGAGGCACCCCTCGCCAAGTCGTCACGGTTGGGGCGACCGTCGCCGCGACTCATACCGTCGGTGTCGTCATTCTCGGGGTGATCATCACGTCGTCACAGGCCATCGCCCCCGACCGAGTACTGCCCTGGCTGACGATCCTGAGCGGTGTACTACTCCTTGCCACCGGCGGATGGCTTCTTGCCCGTCGGATCCTGGGCGGCGACTCGCAGATCGGTCATCACCACGGCGTCTTCAGCATCACACATGACCACGGGCACGATCACCCAACGCCGGATGATCACAAGCACGACCACCACGCCCACGACCACCACGCCCACGACGACCACCGGCACGGTCATGATGTCCATGCTCACCACGGGCACGGACATGATGTCCACGCTCACGACGGGCACGATCATGCGATCATGCCGGACGCTCATCACTCACCAGGTCACAGCCATCGTCCGCACGACTCTGTCGCCCCCCTGCGCACCAGATCATTGGCGCTGATCGGTATGGCCGGTGGTCTCGTGCCGACGCCCTCGGCGTTGGTGGTGCTGCTCGGGGCAACTGCGCTGGGCCGGGCCTGGTTCGGTGTCGCCCTCGTCGGGGTCTACGGCATCGGCATGGCCTCAACCCTCGTGGCCGCCGGGTACGCCCTGGTCAGACTGGAGGGATGGGTTGCCCGCCAGTACAGCGAATCACGTTGGCTGATTCGCACGATGCGGGTACTGCCGACGCTGACTGCGGCGGGTTTGGTGATTGGGGGCGTGTCGCTCGCAATCCGCGGTGCGGTAGCCATCTAGGCTGCGAAATGACGTGCGGGAGGTGCCAGCGAATCATGTTTGAACCACGTCTCTTGCGGGTACGAGCCCAGGTTGGCAGTCTGTGTGACGCAGTGTCCGCCGCCTTTTCTAACGATCTCCGAAGGAGCGCCCGTGAGTCATCAGTCTCTCGACCTTATTGTTGAACATGAAGGATTGGCAGATCGAACGATCATCCGGGTCACGGGCGAACTTGACCTGCACACGTGCGCGATGCTGCATGACGAATTGGCGAAGTACGTTCCATACCGATCGCCGGTGACGTTCGACATGACTGCGGTCGGCTTCATCGACTCCACCGGCATCCGGTCGCTGCTGATACTCAACAGCGACGCGCTGGCCGCAACCGGGGAACCGCTCCGGGTCGAAGGCGCATCCGACGCCAGTCGTCGTCTGTTTGCCCTGACCGGCATCGATCGTGTGCTCAACGTCGTGTCGGCCTAGTTCCTACCTCGTTCATCAACGTGTAGAGTTTGTCTCGCCCCATCATCGCGTCGTAATGATTGTCGGACCCCTGCGTCGCCCCAGACCCTGGTTGCGCCTTCACTCGTGAGAGAAGGTCACCATGCACGTTTCTGGCTCCGATTTGTTGATCCCTGTAGGGACCGTCGGCGACTGCCTCTTGCTGCTCACAGCCTCGATCGAGGGCGGAATGTACGTCCTGCACGCCTCAGGCGAACTCGACCTGTCTTCTCGGCATCTCCTCGAACCCGCATGTCCAACGAGCGGCGCAACGAACGTGATTGTCGATCTGACCAAACTCACCTTTATGGACTGCTCGGGGTACTCCGGGGTCGAGGTTGCCCGCGACAGCCTCGAGACAACCGGAGGAACCCTGACGCTGCGCAACGCACGAGGTCCAGTGCTCCGATTGCTCGATCTGATCGAAATCTTCGACGCCCAACCTCCGCCGGGTCACCCAATCGACTGGACGGAGACGGGGAAGACCTCGGCCTCAAGATGATCACAATGATCGTCAGTCACCTCGGCCAACCGACGATGGCTTGACTCGTCCGAGCCGAGTTCATCCGCCAGTCGCTCCAGTTCGGTCAGCCCGGCCCAGGTATCAACCGTTTGGCCCGCAGGCGTCACCCCGGCCAGTTCGCGGCGCTCCCGCCGCACATGGTCACGGATCATCCACCGGAGTTGGTCGACAAGCCCCGCAAAGTCCGATGTCGCTTCCGTTGCAATGACGACTCGAATGAGTTCCTTGAGCTGGGCGTGCTCGGAGCGCAACATCGCGATGTCGGGAGCCGACCCATGACGGGCCGGGAGGTCGCCGGTTGAGATGTTCATGGAGCGAGTCGTACCTGGATTCGAATTCATGGCGAATGGGTACCCCGTTGCCGTTGCCTCGAAACCGAAACTGCCTGACGGAACGCTCGTGGCCGGTCTACCGACGGCGGTTGATGGGTACGGACGAACGGTCGCAGTGACTAACGGAAGGAGCGGCAACGATGCCCCAGCGGGATGGTCAAAGATGCGCGACCTAGACGAGCCGACGCCTCGCGGCGTCACGGTCTTCGCGCCGGGTCTCTATCTCGAAGTGTCGTTCGACAATGACCATCAAGGCCACAGCGACGTCCATGTGCGACCCGGAGGCCAGGCGTATTGGATCGCGAGAATGACCGCCAAGCTCGGAGCACGGACCGACCTCTGTTGCGCACTCGGGGGCGAGCGAGGTGCGTTGGTTCGTGCGCTTCTGCAGGTCGAGTCCATCAACCACAAGGGCGTCGAGCGGTCGGCGGCGACCCCAGTCATTGTCGAGGACCGACGCGGCGACGAGCCATGTGAAGTCCTCCGTACCGCCCCGATCGAACTGGACCAACGAGACCTTGATGAGTTGCACAGCGCGGCGTTGGCAAGCGGACTGCAGAACGCCGCCGTTGTGCTGACCGGCAATGGCGCTAGCGGTTATGTGCCGGCTTCGGTCATCGGGCGCCTGGCCGCCGACCTGCGCAACAACGGTGTCCTGGTGGTCGGAGACCTCCACGGCGACGAACTCGATTCGGTCCTCGCCAGCGGTGGTCTGGACATGTTGAAGGTGAGTACCGACGACATCATCGCCGACGGCCGAATCGCCCAAGCCGATCACCAAAGTGTTATCGAGTTCGTTTCCGCCGTGACCAAGGACGGCGCCGACAACGTCATCGTGTCGAACGCCGGAGCGCCGACAATCGCGTTCCTTGGTGGTTCCTGGTACCACGCTGCGAACCCCGTCTTGGAGGTCGTGGAGCATCGCGGTTCAGGAGATTCCATGACGGCAGCGCTAGCCGTCGGCCTGATTGATGGCATGTCGTGGCCCGACCTGTTGCGGCTGGCCTGCGCCAGTGGCGGCGCCAACGTCACTCGTGAGGGCCTGGCCTCGGGTGCGCTGGAGTTGATCGAGGCGCTGGTCGCCCAAGTTCAGGTCATCGATCACGGAACTCACCCACCCGCGGCCACTCCCGCCGAACCTGGCGACCGGTCATGAAGCGAAGGCCTTCACTATGCGAGTACTGATCACCAACGACGACGGCATCGAATCCCCCGGGCTGCACCGACTGGCCACTCACCTCACCGAGCTTGGCCACGAAGTCATCGTGGTGGCACCCCACGTTGACGTCAGCGGCTGTGGCACCGGTGTTGGTCGGGCCCGACCCGACCAACGACCCGATTCCGTTGAGTCCGACCTTGGTGCGACCGGACTCCGTGGGTTTGCCATTCAAGGGACTCCCGGTCTCGCGGTGATGGCGGCCGTCTTCGGACGCTTCGGAGACGTGCCGGACATGGTCGTTTCGGGCATCAACGCGGGAATCAATTGCGGACACGTGGTGCTCCACTCGGGTACCGTCGGCGGAGCTCTGACGGCGCAGACGTTCGGCGTCCCCGGGCTCGCGGTCAGCCTGCAAGCCGGCGAGTCCTGGCGGTGGTCCGAAGCGGCCGAGGTGACGGGCCTCCTGATCCCATGGGTCGCGGCGTTGCCGCGACCGCTGGCCGTCAATGTCAATGTCCCCAACCTGCCGATCGATCAGCATGCAGGAATCCGTCTCGCACGTCTCGACAGCAGGGGAACCTTTCGCATCGCCTCGATCGAAAGTTCGGGTCTCGACTTCGAAGTGCACTGGCCCACCGATCAGCCCGAACCAGACAGTGACGTTGCCCTGCTTCGCCAGGGATTCGTCACCGTCACGCCGCTGACCGCCCTGTCACACGCCGACGAGCCGCTGGCCACCCTGCCCGAGATGTAGCAACGCGAAGACGTCATAAAGCGCCTCTGAGACGCCAGCCACCGTCACCCGGGTTCGTTGGGTTCCGGCGCTTCTTCGTCGGGGAACAAGACGCCTCGAGCCGGCGAGTCGGGATCGACCTCATCGGGATCGACCTCATCGGGATCGGGCTCATCGACCTGGTTCGGTTGCCGCGGCGGCGGCAGGTTCGAGGGTTGGGCTGGGGCCGAGCCAGCTGGCGGTGTGCTCGGGGCAGTCGGCTGGTCGGGCGTTGTCATCGCGGGCGTTGTCATCGTTGATCAGTACCCGGTGTGACCCGGGAGCAGTCATGGAGTTTGGCCAACAGCCACTCCGGGTACTCGACGGGTTGTCTGGTGGATGGCCGGAGGATGAGGAAGAGGTGGCTGTGACCAATCAGCGATGGGGCCACCAGACGGAGCTTGCCGTCGCCAACTTTCGTATCTCGAGCCAGACGATGCCCCAGGAGATTGTCTACGCGCTGGCGAACATCAAACGACACGCAGCCGCAGTGAACGCCGACTACTCAGTGATCTCGTACGAGATTGCGGCGGCAATCGAATCGGCCGCGACCGAGATAGCTCACGGAGAACACGATGACCAGTTCCCGGTCGATGTCTTCCAGACAGGGTCGGGCACATCGTCGAACATGAACGTCAACGAGGTCATTGCCCATCGCGCCAGTGAGCTTGCCGGTTCACCCGTGCATCCGAACGACCATGTCAATGCATCCCAGTCGTCAAATGATGTCTTCCCAACAGCGCTGCGGATCGCGGCGTTGTCGGCGGTGATCAACGACGTGATTCCTTCGCAGAACCGACTGGTCGTTGTGCTCGAAGATCTGGCCGGCCAGCACCATCTGACGGTGAAGGCCGGACGCACGCACATGATGGACGCCGCTCCGATGACGTTCGGGCAGGAAGTCAATGCGTGGTGCCGGTCCATCAAACTCGGCATCGAACGTCTCAACGGGGTGACGGGGCGCTTGGGGGAACTCCCGCTGGGTGGCACGGCCGTGGGTACGGGCCTCAACGCCCCCGCCGGTTTCGCGGGCGAGGTGATCCGGCGCCTGGCGGCGGAACTCGCCCTGCCGATCAGAGAGGCCACCGATCACTTCGAGGCCCAGGCGTGGCAAGAGCCGTTGCTCGAAACCAGCGCGATGATCAGATCGGTCGCGCTGAGTCTCAACAAGATCGCCGGCGACCTTCGGCTCCTGTCATCGGGACCGCTCAACGGGCTCGGCGAGCTGCGACTACCCGAACTCCAAGCGGGCAGCTCGATCATGCCAGGGAAGGTCAACCCTGTCATTCCCGAGGTCGTTCAACAGGTTGCCGCCCAGGTGGTCGGCCATGACGCGGCGATCACGTTCGCCTCGGCGACATGCTCATCGCTCCAGCTCAACACAGCCATGCCGTTGATTGGCCGCAACCTGCTGGAGTCACTGCATCTCGTGGCCGCCGCTTCCACGGCGCTTGGCGACTCCTGCCTCTCCGGCCTTCGTGTCGAGGTGGAGGCAATGAAGAACTACGCCGAACGGTCACCTGCGATCGCCGCCGCGCTCAACCCGCTGATTGGCTACGACGCCGCCGCAGAGATCACCCGCCGAGCGATCTCGCAATCGCAATCGATCGGCGACGCGGCCCGCGAGGCCGGCATCGACGACGAAGAAACCCTTCGTCGACTCGATCCGCTGGTACTCGCGCTCGACGGAGCCCTACCGCCGAAACCACGGACTTCATCGTGATTTCGACATCGAGAGTTCACCGATCGAGCGGTGCATTCCGTTCGTGCCAGTCAAGACTCCGGGCTGACGAGACTCGTAGCCGGGCGATGTTTCGACGCGGCGGCGTGGGGTACGAAGACCTTGTCACACGATGAAAGAGGTCCGCCATGGTTCTCAACAAGCAAGAGAAGAAGCGTCTGCCGTCTACGCTGGCGAGATCTTCGACGAAGGCTCAAGACACGTATATGCACACGCTGCAGGCGGCAGAAGAGGTACACGGAGACGGCGAGGCCGCTCATCGGATCGCCTTCGGATCGTTGAAGCACTCGTTCGAGAAGGTCGGTGATCATTGGGAGGCCAAGGACGAGTGCGGACCGAGCGACGACCAGGATGCAAAGCGCGGGGACGACGCGATCAACAGCGACACGCCAACCGCCGGTGGGGTCAATGCCAACGCCTCCAAGGCACATCTGTTGGACCTGGCGAAGCGTCTCGACGTCACCGGTCGAAGTCGGATGACGAAAGCTGAGCTCGTCGAGGCAATCGACAAAGCGAACCAACGAGCTACCGCTCTCGCCCGTCGTAGATAACAGGCGTCATTTACCCCGCCGTCGCGCCGATTCCCCGACGCGTACAGGCTCGGCGCGTTGGGGAATCGGTAGTTAGTTACGGCTCAGTACCGGATGAGGGCTGAATCGGAAAGGAACCCTCGTTCACCCCGTTATCGACTGCTCCTGTCGTCGTCGATCCGGCGTCAACAACGCTGATGTCGGGCAGGTTGTTCTCGTCTGATCCTGAGCTGCAGGCCTGCAGGCCGCCAAGACCAAGGGCAAGACAAAGCCAGACTCTTCCGGACAGCGTCATCAGGAACCGACGTGAGATGAGGGTGATTCGACCGTCTGCGAGTTGGAACCGGGCGTCGTCCAGGTCTCGCCGCCGGGAGTCCGAACCGGATCTGCGACGGACGCCGACGATTCGGTCCGACGCATCGTCCACACCACCAAGCCGACAAGGGCTACGACTGCAGCCAATCCGATCGTCAACATCGGCTGGCGCGTCCGCCGACGACGATGCGGTAGATGAAGCGGTAGATCATCGACCCGATGCCGGGCATCATCGGCGATGTCGGACAACTTCCCTAACGTCGCATGGGCGGCTTCGGTCATCATATTCGACATTTTCACGACTCACTTTCGTTGTGTGTTGAACTGCTCGATGTCCAACCCAGAGGTGGTGGTACCCCAGCCCGCGGTGTTTCAGACCTCGGTCAGTTCAGGTGTGACCAATGGACCTGGCACAGGGTGCTCTCTCGCCACCCATCGCGGTTTTCGGGGAAACGTATCCCCAGGTGAAGTGCCTTTTTTCGTGGAATTCGATGTTTGACTCGGCCTCCGACGGGGAACGTGCGGCTGATCTACACAGCGGGAGCATCAGCGATGGCAATGAGCGGCACGGGCACATCATCTTGTGAAAGCATCGGATCGTTCGAGGACATCTACGACCGATTTCACCGCTATGTGTATGGAGTCGCCCAGCGAGTGTCGTCCTCGGCGACTGCGGCAGATGAGATCGCTCAGGAGGTGTTCATTTCGATCTGGAAGCATCCAGAGCAGTTCAATCCCGAGCGGGGCACGTTGCAGGCCTATCTCGGCACGCTCGCCCACCATCGAGCAGTCGACCACCTCCGTCGCGATGCCAGTCGTACTGCACGTGAGAACCGGGCCGCGATAAACAGCGACACGTCGATGGGCGATCTACAGGACGAGGTGCTTGCTCGCGACACGAGCGGCCGAGTGCGTGCGGCCGTCGAGAAGCTGCCCATTGTGCAGCGTGACGTCGTCGAGCTGACCTATCTCGGTGGTCACACATTCCAGACGACCGCACGACGTTTGGGAATTCCGGAAGGGACGGCGAAGTCCCGGGGGCGTATGGCCCTCAAACGCCTCAGCGAATCGCTCGCCAGCGATCTCGCCGACAGCTTGCCCCGCGTGGTCTGAATCCGTCAGCCGGTGGTGTCTCGGAACATCGGCAACCGGGTATCGACGGGCAATGATCGATAGCCGACTGATCGTGGCCGATGGCGTACGAACCACGCTCTATGACGGAGGCCGAGGTCGCACCTTTTCATGGCGAGAGGCGCGGAATTTGCCGTGGGACGACTTCAGCGTGGTCCTCGGCGGAGGGGGTATCACGGGTGGGGCATTTGAGGCTGGAGTTCTGCTTGCGCTCGAGACCGACCACGGTGTCACATGCGCAGGTGCGCGTCGAATCATTGGAACGTCCGCGGGGTCGATCGTCGGATCCTTGCTCGCCCTTGGCATGAACTCAGCCGATGTCGTCGCCCTGCTGACCGACCAACCGTCGCTGCTGTCGACCCACGGCGGCACTTTTGGCGCTCAGCGAATGGCTGGTCCACCCACGATACCGATGGGCGGTGTGTGGAAATTTCCTACTCCGGCTCGCGCGGCCCGGGTCGCTCGACACGGCGTGAACCGTCGGTTCCCGGCGATGTTGTTGGAGATGCTGCAGGTCGGCGAGTTCGACCTGCGGCCGCAACTCGAGTTTCTCCGCACGACGTCGTGGCCGGGCACCGATGGCCAACTCACCGTCTGCGTCACCGACCGACACACGGGAAAGCGGGTCGTGCTGACCGAGCAAAGCGGGGTCTCCCTGATGGACGCGGTGGCTTCCTCCTGCGCCGTTCCAACGATCATGTCTCCGGTCTCTGTTGGAGCGGCGACGTACGTGGATGGCGGTTTATCATCACCGACTAACGCCGACCTTGCCGTGTCTAGCGATGGCCCGGCCCTTGTGCTCGTGATCTCACCGATGAGTGGACGCTCATCGATGTCCGCGCTCGGGAAGATCACATCGAAGTTTTCTGCTCACCGTTTACGTTCCGAGATCAACCGGTTCGGCGGACGCCAGCAGGTGCTGGTGATCGAACCCGCGAACGGCTTGTCTCCGATGGTCACCGACGATGCTCTCGGCGATGATCGTACGCTCGACGTGGTCACGTCGGCTTTTGTTGGCTTGTCTCGGCACTAGGTTCATCCTCGAAGACGACCTCGATAGACATCGTCTCGTGAAATGAATGCTCCTCAGCCTGAGCTGCCGAGCTGTCCCGGTCACTTCTCGTAATCGGTCGCCCGGCGAGGCTTCGAGGCCACAGCTTGCGGGTTGCCACGACATTGACTTCGGCCGACATCACCATGAGTTGGGCGACGAGAAAGATCCACGACAAGAGGCCGATCACCACGGCGAACGTTCCGTAGACCTCTCCTGCTCCGTCGAGCCGACGGGCGGCGTACTGTCCCCCGAGTAGTTGCAGCAAGCCGTAACCAATCGCGGCCACAGACGCTCCTGGTGCCACTTGGCGCCAGCTCACATTGGCAACGGTGAGTAGTCGAAACGCAACGGCAAAGCCCAGGCCGTTGAACGCTACGGATCCGGCGAAAAGCGCGATCGCGGCGGGACGCCCCTGAACGAAATGCAGAGAGAACTGTCCGAGCCCCGTCGTGACCAAAAGGAGAAGGCCGACAACTGCGAGCATCATCAGCGATCGGAGTCGTTTCAGAAAGAAGTTCGGATATCGAGCCCGCTCGACATCCCACACTCCGTTCATCGCGTCCTGGGTCGCCTGCATCGCACTCAGCCCCGCCCAGAGCGCGGTTCCCAGCCCAATCCCCAACGCAACCGAGCTGCCAGTGAGCGGCTCACCGACCGAGGTGTCGAGCTCGTCTCCGATGATGGGGAACTGGGCAAGAACGGAATTGGCCATGTCTTGGCTCGAGAGGGTGTTTCCATCGAGCAGGAAGCCAAGGACGGTCACGAAGACAAGCAGAGCAGGAAAGAGCGAGAAGAAGCCGTAGTAGGCGATCAACGCCGCCATTCGACCAGCCCGATCGTCGGAAAACTTTCGAACTACGGCCACCGGAAACGCAACCACCACATGTCGCTGTTGCCACAGGTCGAGACGGCCGATGACGCCGGGCTGCGTCGTTCTGCCGGGTTCATCCGACTCGTCATCCGACCGCCGCTTGGCGACGGAAGGGCTCAACCCGGGCACGGCGCCGTGAGCGCTCACGCGATCACCACCCGACAGTCGACCGAAGTGGGTTTCCTCATTGGTTGGCCATTCCCGTTCTTGAGTTGTCCGAAACGCTCGAACACCAGTTCGTCACGACGATATGATTGGGGACCGCCGTCTTGGGGTAACCACAGGTGGTGAGTGATGTCGGCGGCCATATGACCAACACGTTGAAGCGAGCAGCAGCTGCGGAGTTCGCACTCAACTTTCCCGCGCGCCTGATCATCGACGAGCTCCCGGTGGGGGTGATCGTTCTCGCCGATGGAGCACTGGTGGCGGCCAACGGTGAGTGGGCCGGTATGACGGGGCTTTCGCTTGAGGATTCCTTGGGGTTCGGTTGGGTGAACGCCATTCACCCAAGCGAGCGGTCACTGGCCATTCGACTTGCCTCTCACCGATCGGCTGATGGTGTCACCAGCTCCGATATTCGACTGGCCGTTCGTGACGAGGTGTGGGTGCGCATGCATTGTCGCAACGGCATTGGCCACGACAAGCGGCTAGATGTGGCGACATTTACCCGATTAGACCATCGAGCGTCGGAGTCGCCAATGGTCAAGATGAAGCATTTGGCAACTCACGATGGCTTGACTGGGCTCCTGAACAGAGTTGGTCTTCTAGAGGAGATTCGAATGAAAGATCGACCGGACTCCTTAGCTGCTCTCCTTTTCGTTGACCTCGATCACTTCAAGAAAATCAACGACATCTACGGCCATCGAGTCGGAGACCAAGTGCTACAGGCAACTTCCCGCAGAATGTATCGTGCGGTGAGGTCAACAGATTCTGTAGGGCGTCTGGGGGGTGACGAGTTCGGCATCTTCTGTGGCGCACTCGAGACCTCCGAAGAGGCACAACGCCTCGCCGAACGGGTCCGAAGTGTTGTTGACAAACCATTGTCCGTCCAAGGTATTGCTGTGACAACCGGTGCGAGTGTTGGAATTGCGTTTTTACGCTCCCCACGGCAACCGATTGAGGACAGCATCGACGAAGCTGACCAGGCGATGTACGTCGCAAAATCTCAAGGCGGAAACCGCTGGGTTGTCTTTACGGAACAGCGATGACAAACCAACCATCTTTCAAACTTGGGGCCACATAGATAAAGGAGTTCGACAAACGTCGAACTCCTTCATTTCAACTTATCTCAGCGGTCAGTCGTTAGACACCGACCAGAGGGACGCTTAGTCCTTCTTCAGCTTGTTCTTGACCTTGTCGACGACGTCCTTCGCCTTGCCGGCGGCCTCGTCCACTTTTCCTTCACGACGCAGATCTTTGTCGTCAGTCAGTTCGCCGACGGCTTGCTTCAGTCGGCCCTTGGTCTTGTCGGTTTCATTGCCCATCTTTGGATCTCCTTCTTTGGAACTCGGACGTAGATTCCGTACCCCGTGTCAACTACTGGCAAACATCAGTGTCGTACGTCAATGTCGATGGTGGCCGGGTCGAGTCCGAGGCGCTCATACAGGTTGATCGCGAAGCGAGCCCCGGTGTGTCGCATCGTTGCTGCCATCACCCCTTGCACCGTTCGAGCGGCCAGACGGGGCAGGGGAAGTTCAACGTGGAGGGTGATGTCGACTGCGAGTCGAGTGCACGTTGCGTCGATCGGATGCAGCTCGTACGTGCCGACGGCTCCTGCCTTTTCATCGCTGCCACGAGGCGGTTGGTGACTGAACTCGATCCTACGCAGCTCGACGAAATCCATTCGCTCCGTGAACGACGGTGCAACCGTGATACCCAGAGCTGTGATTCCGGCGAGGGACCACACCCACACGGCCCCGTTGCTTTCGATGGATCGCACGAGCGGGGTCAGTGTCGCCAAGGTCGCTGGGTCGCTGATCGCGTCCCAAATCGATCGGATCGGCGCCGGCACGATTGACGTCGAGACGTTCCGAGAACTGAATCTGGTCATCTTGTCGATCTCATCTCACCGACTCCGTCGTCGGTTTTGTTTCATGCTCAACGGGGAAAGGCCAAGATCATGAGCGCGGACCATGAGAGGTGCGTGGCGATCGAGGCGGTCAGAGCTCCGGTCCGCAGACGCAGCGCAGTGAAGACCGCTCCCATCACGGCAGCGGCGAGGATAAGAGCGACGTTCCCCGATGGGACTGTCGTCAGTACATAGGGGACCACCCCGGCAGCGACCGCAAATCGACGTCGTACCGCGTCGATCAGCGTGCCACGAAAAAACAGCTCCTCAGCCACGGCGTTGACGCCCGCCAGCGTCAGTACCCACATCGTGGCCGATGAATCTGCCGCATCGAGCAGTTCGTCTACGGCATCACCAAGAAAGTTGATGCGGCGCAGCGCCCAGGCGCCAACGATGAACACCCCAAACATGAACGACCCGACGCACAACCCGGCAGCAATGTCTACGGCTCGTCGGCGACCGGTGCGATGCACGGAGGGCGCGAGCGCATACGCCACCACCCACGTGGCGGCCAGGGCAAACCCTGCCGCATAGAACGCGGTACTTCCCTGATCCACACCAAGGGTGACGACGAGCAACGTTGCTCCGACGACCATGGAGGCGAGGGCGACCCGTCGAGACCGCGGATCTACCACCTCATCAACGACGGTCATCCCGATACTGACGCGGCGACGACGGCGATCCGCTCGGACAGCGCCTGAGCCGCGGCGTCAACGAACGACATCGGTCGGTGCCCCGTGAGCTCCTCCAGATTCCTTTCGGTCATCTCGGCAGAATTGACAAGCGATTCCACCAACGCCCGAGCGGTCGTCATGTCGACATTGGTGACGAGTCGCAACCATCCGGCAGAGAGTCCGGGCGACAACACAGGAATGGGGACGATCACCAACGGCCGACGCATCAACTTCGCCACCGTGGTCATCATGTCTCGATATGTCGTCGGGACGGGTGCCCCGACGTCGTAGTGGCCAGCGGGAACACGATCGCGATCGAGACTGCGCACCAGGTATTCGACGACGTCGTCAAGGGCAATTGGTTGTGTGGCGGTGCTGACCCATCGAGGGGTGATCATCACCGGCAGGTGCTCCACGAGCTGACAGAGAATCTCCCAACTGGCGCTGCCCTGCCCAACAACGATGGCGGCCCGAAGCGCCACCGTTTCGATGGTCTGCGACAGAGCCCGTTCGACCTCACGGCGGCTTCGCAAGTGGGGCGACAGATGGTCTTCCTCGCGTCCGAGACCGCCGAGGTAGATCACTCTTTTCACCCCGGCCCGCTGGGCCGCGAGCGCAAAGTAGTGCGCACCATCGCGATCAGTGGTCTCGAAGTCAGCTCGGCCAAGCGAATGAACCAAGTAGAACGCCTGGTCGCATCCGGCGAGGGCGAGGTCGAGCGTCGCCGGATGGGCGATGTCGCCGACCACCTCGACTGCCTCGTCATCACGCCCAGAAGGCGACCTGGTCATCACCCGTACCTGGTAGCTATCACGAAGCAGACGGGGAACCAGGTGGCGACCGACAAATCCGGAGCCGCCAGCGACCAGGATGGATTGAACTTTGCTCGGCATGAGGCTGTGCTTTCTCGATAGACCCGATCAGGACTCCGATGTTCGCTACGGCCCGAACAAGGGTACCGGCTAATTCGTGATGACTATCGTAGAGTACGCAGCCCAACAGTTCCCCAGTCACAAGATCGACTTGTGGGTCGATGACGGTGATTCGAATCCTTCGCTGGTTGAACACAGTGTGGTCGCCCACGTCATCGGCGTACACGACGGCCGGCGACTGATCGCCGCCGTCGAGGAAGGGGGATCGAACATTGTTGTGGCGGCGCTCGTGCGGCCTCCCGCTGTGAGCGCCGATCCTGGCGCACACGTGGACCGCGACGGCATTGTTGACGTTTCGACCCGCCGAATCTGGCTGAGTGCGCTGACCAGTGGTCTCGGCATCGGGGCCATCGCGACAATCGTCACCCTGGTCATCAATCGGTCAGTATTGACTTCGGTCATTGTCGGCGTGTTCTTGGCCGTCCTCGGGGCTGTCGTCGGTGCGACCATCGGCGGTGGAGCCCGCTACGGAAGCGAACGCACGTCCCAACCACGCGCCAACGGCGAGGACATCGCCGTGATCGCTGCGCTCTGCACGTCGGAAGCCGACGCAGCAGGCGTTGTATCGATCATGCGTGAGCTACAGCCTCACACCCTTCGCCTCGTCGACGCGGCAGGAAGTTGGCACGCACCTCAGAACATCGAAGTCGATGTTCTGAAGGAGCAAAACCTCCGTTCTCTATGAGAAGAACGCGGTCCGGGCCGAGTACCACGTTTAGGTTCGACCATGTACGGGCACGTACACCGAATGAGCATGGCGCCGAACCTTACGGAAACGAACTCTTCTCCCGAGTCGAACTACGCCCCTGAGCTGATCGACATGTGGGCTGCGGCCCTATTGTCGAGAGACTCGGTGGGAGTTGAGGAGCCAAGGCGATCCGCGAGCTGACGGGCGTCACCGCCAGCGCACCGAGCCCGCGCCCGGCACAGCCGAGCCCCGGCGCGTCCAACCCGCAGGACGACCGCGAGCCGTGAGCGCGGCCGGCGCCGACTCGCCGCCTGACAGTGGAGGCACCTCCCCGCGAAGCGGGGCTCAAGACACTGCGTCCCACACTCGTCGCACCTTCCTGGCGGCGCTCGCGGCGGCCGGTGCCGGCTCGATGCTGGCCGTGTCCCGGTCGGCGGCGCAGGCGCCCCCGCGGCGCATCGACATCCACCAACACTTCGTCTCGCCCGGCTTCCGCCGC
>JANNNL010000687.1:0-11661 GCA_031398525.1 Actinomycetes bacterium
CGCCTATTTCCGCGCGGGGGGGGTTACACCCAAAATGAGAATTACCCACATCGAATCGCTCGCCGCGGCCGCGGCCGCGGCCGGGGCCGGTATCGACTTGCTCTCGATCGAAGACCCGATCTGGAGCCCGCGGATGCGCGAGGCCGCCGGGGATTGCTTCGTGTTCGCCGGTCTCCTCTATGGCCAGCTGTGTACCTTCGATGACTACATCCGCGCCGCTCACCGGGTGATCCAGATGGGTGCCGACGCCGTCTATTGCGCCGCCAGCCTCGAGATCGTCTCCAAGCTGCGGGCCGAGGGCATCCCGGTCTGTGGGCACACCGGGCTGATCCCGTCGAAGCGCACCTGGACCGGGGGCTTTCGTGCCGTCGGCAAGACCGCCGATACCGCAATGCTCCTGTATCAGCAGGTCAAAGACCTCGAAGCGGCCGGTGCCTTCGCCGCCGAGATCGAAGTGGTACCCGAGCGAGTGGCGACCGAGATCGCCAAGCGCACCAACCTGTTGCTGCTCTCGATGGGGGCGGGGGCGGGTTGTCATGCTCAATATCTGTTCTCGACCGACATCCTCGGCTACACCGACGGCCACACCCCCCGCCACGCCAAGATCTACCGCGACTTCCGCGCCGAATACGACCGCCTGCAGCGCGAGCGGACCGCCGCGTTCGCGGAGTTCGCCGGCGACGTCGGAAACGGCACCTATCCCGGGCCTGCGCACAACCTCGGCATCGACGATGACGAGTTCGCTACGTTCCTGTCCCGCCTCGACTGAGTCGGTCCCGTCGTAACATCACCCGTCGCACATCACACCCCGTACCCCTGTTGACCCCTGTTTGGAGAACCATCACATGACCCTTCGTATTGGCCTGCTCGGCGCCGGCCGTATCGGCAAAGTGCACGCCGGAGCCGTGCTCGCCAACCCGGCGACCACGCTGGTCGCCGTTGCTGACGCCATCGACGCCGCAGCCCACGCGATCGCCGATCCCGTCGGGGCGGAAGTCCGCACGATCGATGAGATCATTGCCGCCGACGACATCGACGCCGTGATCATCTGCACGCCGACCGACATGCACTCCGACCTGATCGAGCAGGCCGCTCGGGCCGGCAAGGCGATCTTCTGCGAGAAGCCGATCGATCTGTCGGTTGAGCGGGTCAAGGCATGCCTGGCCGTCGTGGCCGAGACCAAGGCGTTGTTGATGGTCGGCTTCAACCGTCGATTCGACCCGAACTTTGCCGAAGTTCGCCGCCGCATCGTCGCCGGTGAGATTGGCGACGTCGAGATGGTGCAGATCACCTCGCGCGACCCGGGCCCGCCCCCGGGGGAGTACATCTCCCGTTCGGGTGGTCTGCTGCGCGACATGACGATCCACGACTTCGACATGGCTCGCTTCATGCTCGGCGAGGAGCCGACCTCGGTCTACGCGACCGCCTCGGTGCTTGTCGATCCCGAGATCGGCAAGCTTGGCGATGTCGATTCGGCGGCCGTGGTGCTGCGCACCGCGACCGGCAAGATGGCGATGATCTCGAACTCGCGTCGGGCGACGTACGGCTACGACCAGCGGCTCGAAGTGCACGGGTCACTCGGCATGCTCAGCGCCGAGAACACTCAGACCAACACGGTGACCGTGGCCACGGGTGACGGGTACACCCGTGCCCCGCTGCACACGTTCTTCATGACCCGCTACACCGAGTCATACGCGGCCGAGATCGCCGCGTTCGTCGCCGCCGCCTCGGGGACCGCGGCACCGTCGCCGACGGGCGACGACGGGTTGCGTGCCCTCGTGTTGGCGGAGGCTGCGGTGCGTTCGCTGGCGGAAAGCCGCGCCATCGAAATCTAACTCGGTGTCCCGATGATGGTATTTGTCGTGACATATTGACAACGTGACCACGGACGTCCGAGGCTGCGCCTGCGATTCGTCGCAGTGGTCATCCGACCAACACACCCATCATCGGGACCCGTTCAGGGGGGGGGCCTTTTTGCACAGGGAGGACGTGCATATGCGCGTTTCGCGCTCACACACCATCAAGCGTGGCTCGTTTGCCATGGTCGTTGGGCTTGCTTTTCGCCGCCACGGCATGCATCAACGACAACACCGAGACCACCGCGGCCACCACCACTGCCGCTGCTGCGCCCACCGAGGCTCCGGCCCCGGGCGTGACCGAGGCGGAAGCTGCTCCGGCCACCGAGGCCGCTCCTGCGACCGACGCCGCCCCGGTAGCCACCGACGTGGTCGAAGTCACGCAGGACGGAGCGCTCGAGTCGGGCCTCGGTAGCCGCGCTGAGAACCGGCGCATCGTGTTCCTGGCTGACTACGCCCCGTCCGATCCGTTCTGGGGCACCATCCAGACCGGTGCGATGGATGCCGCCAAGCTCTTCAACATCGAGCTCGACTTCCAGTTCAACCAGACCAACCGTGGCGACGTCAACGAGTACAACGAGCTCATCGGCACCGCCGTTGCTTCGGGCCCGGCTGCGCTTGCCGTCGTCACCCGTGACCCTGACGGCTGACCGACAATGTCTGCGCCGCCAAGGAGGCCGGTATCCCGGTGATGTCGTACAACATCACCCAGGGCGGCGAAGTTGGCGCTTGCATGGAGGGCTTCATCGGTCAGGACTTCCCGACCGCTGGCTACCTCGTCGGCACCGAGATGGTCAAGGCCGCTGGCATCAAGGCCGGCGACTTGGTCGTGCTCCCGGTTGAGCAGCCCGACGCTTCCTACGCCCAAGAGCGTGGCGAGGGTGTCAAGAAGGCCCTCGACGAAGTCGGCGCCAAGTATGAAGTCATCGAGTCCGGCGCAGTCGATCAGGCTGAGGCCAAGGAGAAGCTGACCACATGGCTCGTCGGCAATCCCACCGTCAAGGCGATCATCCCGATGGGCGGCACGCCGCACAGCATCGCCGTCGCTGCCGTCAAGGACGCTGGCCTGAGCACCGCTGACGTCAAGATCGGTGGCTTCGACATCGGAGAAGAGGTCGTCGCCGGAATCGAAAGCGGCGACATCCTCATGGCTGTCACTCAGGAGCCCTACATCCAGGGTTTCCAGACGATCGCCGAGCTGGCCTTGCTGCTCGACTTCGGCATCAAGCCGTTCAGCATCAACACCGGCCAGGGCCTCGTGACCAAGGCCAACGTGGCCGAGGTCAAAGAACTCGCCGGCAAGACCCGCTGATTCACAGCACCGTAGTCATGAAGTAGTAGTGAGGGGGCAGGTGAGATATCACCTGCCCCCTTTCCATTTGTCAGGTTTCGTTTCGAGAGGGATCATCAGATGACCGCACCGGCGGTACTCAGGACGCGGAGTTCCGCGTCGCACCCACGTGGCGCCAGGGCGTGGTATCAAGATCAGCGGGGGCGCGGTGCGCTCGAAGTCGGCGTGTTGTTCGTCCTACTTCAATTGTTCTGTGTGGCGTGGTACGTCATCGACCAGAAGGGCCTGAACTATCTGTCGCCCGGCAACCTCGGCGTGATGACCCAGTCCGGTTCGTGGCTGGCGCTGCTGGCGATTGGATCGGGCATCGTCATGATGGTCGGCGAGATTGATCTCTCAGTCGGCGCCAATATGGGGATGTCGTCACACGCCCAACTCGCCTGGGTCATCATTCTCGGAACAATCATGTGGGTCGTTATCCATCGCCACCGCCTTGGCAACCACATCGCGGCCGTCGGTGGAAACGAGCAGGCCGCAAAGGCGATCTCGATCAATCCCAACCGCGTGCGTATCTACGCCTTCGCCCTGCTTGGCCTGCTCGCCGCCCTTGGTGGAATTCTGGTCAGCGTCCAGACCACGACCTTGCTGCCGGGTAGCACGCTGGACTACAACCTTCCGGCGATCGCAGCGGCCGTCATCGGTGGCACGGCAGTCAAGGGCGGGAAGGGAAGCGTGCTCGGCATGGTGCTCGGCACATTCATCTTGAAGACCTTCCAGGCCCTCGTGCTGCTCTCGGCGGTCTTTCCCGGGTTCTACCTGCAGGTCTTCACCGGCGGGATGTTGATTCTCTTCGCAACGATCAACCAGTACTTCGAGAGCAAGGCAACCTGACGATGAGCCTGTTGGAATTGCGCAACATCACCAAGTCCTATGGACGCACTACGGTGTTGAAAGACGTCTCGTTCGAAATTGGTGAGGCCGAGGTGGTCGGCCTCCTGGGCGACAACGGCGCCGGCAAGTCGACGCTCGTCAAGATCATGTCGGGGGTCGTTCCATTCGACTCGGGGAGTTTCATGTGGAAGGGCCAGGACATCGGCCACCCGTCTCGTAAGGAGACCGAGCACTACGGCCTGGAAACGATCTTTCAGGACTCAGCCCTTGTCGACAAGCTGACCATCACTCGCAACATCCTCATGGGCCGCGAGGTCACCAACTTGGTGGGGCTGATGAAGATCAAGGAGATGAACCGGATCGCTGCTGAGATTCTTGACTCCGTGGTCACCATCGAGGGAATACGCTCCCCGCGCCAGCTCGTTGGATCGCTCTCGGGCGGTCAGAAGCAAGCCGTCGCCATCGCCCGCGCCGTACATTTCCAGCGGTCGCTGCTGATTCTCGACGAGCCGACGTCGGCGCTGGCCGTGCGGGCCACCGAGGCCCTGCTCGCATATCTCGTGCAGCTGAAGGCAAGCGGGGTGTCGAGCACTCTGGTCACCCACAACCTGCACCACGCGTTCCAGGTATGCGATCGTCACATCGTGATGAACCACGGCGAGAAGATCCTCGACGTCCGTCGCGAAGACACGTCCGTCGAAGAATTGACCGCCGCAGTCGTGAGCGGCCGCGAGGGACTGAAGCGCGTTGGTCATAGCTGAGCGGTCGCTCGGCGGGTCGGCAGGGCTCGTGGCTCCGAGTGAATCCCTGGCGTCGTCATTGCGCTATCATTGATATCATGAGTGATTTGCTGATTCGTAACGTCCCTGATGACGAAGTCGCCGAGTTGAAGGTGCTCGCGGCCAGCGAGGGAATGTCGGTCGTCGAGTTCCTCCGCAAGATGATCAGTGCGCGGGTCAGCCCGAGGCGTGGTCACCTTGGGCTGCTCGCGGGGGTCGTCTCGATGCCGCCGGACGAGTTTTTCGCTCCGCTTACTGAAGCTGAGCTTCACGACTGGTATGGGGAATGAGGGTGTTGCTTGATACTCACGTGCTGGCGTGGGCGTTGATCGACCCGGCCGCCATGCCGCCGGACCTCGCGGCCATGGTGGCCGGGAGTACGGAGTTGCTGGTGTCAGCGGCAAGCGGGTGGGAAATGGCGATCAAGTACGAACTCGGTAAGTGGCCCGAGGCGGGGAAGTTGTTGGCGCTGTGGTCGGAGGCGTTAGCTGCCGCTGGAATCCACGAGGTTCCGATCACTGCCGCCCATGGGCGTCTGGCCGCAGCGATGAAATCACCTCACCGTGATCCGTTCGATCGGATGATTGTGGCGCAGTCGGTGCTGCTGGGAGCGTCGCTCGCGACAGTCGATCGGGCGGTCCTTGACGGATTCCCCGAGGTGTTGTCGGCGACACGACGGCAGCCTGAACGACCGTGACCTCACGCGTGAGGGGCGTGCAGAATGACGTCGGATGAGATTGGGAATTTGCCAATCCTGATATTGTCGAATTGTCAGGACAATTGTGGTCAGTCGTCCCGCGAGCGATCCACAAGCGACATCTACGAAGGAACAACATGAGTATCACGATCATCAACGGCGGCACCCAGGGGCTCGGCGAGGCCATTGCCCGCCGACTCGTTGCCCGGGGCGACTCGACCGGCCTTGTGCTCGCGGGTCGTTCGGCCGAGCGTGGCCAGGCCTTGGCCGACGAACTGACGGCAGCAGGCACGCCGACCATCTTCGTCGCCGGGGACTCGCTCGACACCGGGACTCCGGCGGTCGTTGTTGGGGCCTGTGAGGAGCGGTTCGGGACCGCCAATGGACTCGTCAACGTCGCTGCACTGACCACTCGAGCCAACCTGTGGCAAGACACCCCCGAGCACCTCGATCGGATGATGGCGCTCAACGTACGGGCGCCGTACTTCTTTATCCAGGCCGCCGCCGAGTTGATGTTGCGCACCACGGCCAAGGGCTCGATCGTCAACATCGGCTCGACATCGGGACATGGCGGGCAGTCCAAGCTCACCGCATACAGCATGTCGAAGGGGGCGATGACGATCATGACCAAGAACCTCGCCTTTGCGCTGATGAAGAACAACATCCGGGTCAACCAGGTCAACCCCGGTTGGATGGAGACCGAGTCGGAGCACCGCACGCAGGTCGACGCCGACGGGGCACCCGAGAACTGGCTGGAACTCGCCGCTCCGAACCGCCCGTTGCGCCGTCTGGTGCAGCCGTGGGAAGTTGCCAACATGGTCGTCTACTGCCTGTCCGACGACGCCGGCTTGATGACGGGCAACTGCATCGACATCGACCAGTCGGTCCAGGGCGCCGGCGACCCGCCGCTGCCGACCGCCGACGACACGCCCCAGCCGGCCTGATCCCGGGAACAACGATGGACGATGCAGCACTCGGAACTCGCAACAAGCGCGGCGACTGGGCTCCCAACCGACGGGTGACCTACGCGCCGGTGTTCGTCTGGCCGCCGAAGCCGGTCGGATTCCTGAAGTGGCTGTTCGGCTACCCGGGCTACATCTGGCCGTGGAATCTGCTCTACGCCGGGCTGGCGGTGGCGGCATGGTTCATCGCGACTCCGTCGTACGCCACGATGAAGACCTTTGGGCTCGGCTGGATCGCGATTGTGCTGCTGCGCAACGCGGTACTGATCGTTGCCTGGTACGGAGTCTTCCACCTGCGGCTCTATATGCAGAGGGCGCAGGGCAACCGGTTCAAATACAACGGCAAGTGGCCCGACCCCGAGAGCCAGTACTTCACGTTCAAGAACCAGACGAAGGACAACATGTTCTGGACGCTGGCGAGCGGGCTGCCGATGTGGACGGCGTACGAGGTGATCACCCTGTGGATGTTCGCCAACGGTCACCTCTCGGTGCTCAAGTTCTCCCGCAACCCGGTGTGGTTCGTCGCTTTGATGCTGCTCATCCCGTTGATCCGGGAGTTCCACTTTCATTGGGTCCACCGGATGATCCATTGGCCACCGCTGTACAAGTGGGTCCACAGCCTGCACCACCGCAACACCAACCCGGGCCCGTGGTCGGGGTTGTCGATGCACCCGGTCGAGCACCTGTTCTACTTCTCGGGCGTGCTCATCCATTGGGTGTTGCCGTCGCATCCGATCCACGCCATTTTCCACGCCTTCCACGCCGGGCTGTCGCCGGTACCGGGGCATACCGGCTTCGAGAAGGTCGAGGTGGGCGAGAACCGGGCGTTCGACACCAACTGCCAGGCCCACTACCTGCATCACAAGTACTTCGAGGTCAACTACTCCGACGGATCGATCCCGCTCGACAAATGGTTCGGCTCGTTCCACGACGGCTCACCCGAGGCCGACGAGATCATGCAGACCCGCCTGATGGCCCGCGCCGAGCGGATCAACAGCAAAAAAGCATCCTGACCGGCACCGACGACGATGCGCTACCGCACCTTCGGCCGCACGGGATGGCAGATTTCCGAGATCGCCTTTCGGGGCATGGCAGCTCGGTGGCGACTGGGGGACGGTCGATGACAACGCCTCGATCGACACGTTGCTGTACGCCTTCGAACAGGGCGTGAACTTCGTTGATACGGCCGAATTGTACGGAGGGGGCCACAGCGAGACGGTGATCGGCCGGGCATTGCGGCGATGGACCGGCGACAAGATCTACGTCGCCACCAAAGCCCAACCGACGGTCTGGCCCGACGCCGACGACGACGGTGCGCCGATGCGCGGTCGCTATCCCGAGTGGCACCTGCGGGCGAACGTCGAGAACTCGCTGCGACGGCTCGGTGTGGAGCGGCTCGATCTCTTCCAACTGCACTGCTGGATTGCCGATGGCGTGCAATCGCTCGACTGGCTGGAAACGCTCAACGCACTACGCGTGGAAGGCAAGATCGACCACGTCGGGGTGTCGATCCGCGACTACCGACCGGCCGACGGGGTCGATCTTGCTCGGCTCGGCCTCGTTGCCACTCAGCAAGTGATCTTCAACCTGTTCGAGCAGACACCGGCACTCGAACTCTTCCCCGCCGGCATCGCCACCGACACCGCGTTCATCGCTCGCGTCCCGCTCGACAGCGGGTCGCTCGTCGGCCACTGGACCGCTGACACCTACGCCCAATGGGAGCCGGGCTCGGTGCCGTACAAGATGTTCCAAGGGGATCGGTTCGCCAGCACCCTGCAGCGGATGCACGCCCTGCAGGCGGCGTGCTCGCCCTACTACCCGACGCTGGCCGAGGCCGCGATGCGCTACGTGCTCAACGAGCCGGCAGTGACCACGGTGATTCCGGGGATGACGAATCGAGCCGAGGTCGACATGAATGTGGCTTACTCCGACGGTGCGCCGTTCCCCGCTGAGTTGGCCAGCGGCTTGCCGCCGCACCGCTGGGTTCGCAACTACTACCGAGAGACGAACGACCCGTGAACACGGACCCGCTCGCTGATCAGCGCGCCGTGCAATTGGAGTTGCTCCGGCCCCGCGAGATTCGTGCGGCGCTCGATCGGAACTCCACGGTGTACCTGCCGCTCGGGACAATCGAGTGGCACTCACACCATCTTCCCGTCGGCCTCGACGGCTTGACGGCTCACGGGGTCTGTGTGCGAGCAGCACTTGATCACGGTGGGCTCGTCTACCCTGCCCTGTTCTTTGGGACCGGCGGTGGCCACGGCATCTATCCGTGGACGGTGATGGTCGACGCCGATGTGCTCCGCTCGTTGATCCAGGCTGCATTGCGACGGCTCGCCGACTTCGGGGTGAGGCGTGTGGTGGTGTTCTCCGGTCACTTCGCCGACGAACAACTGACGCTGATCGCAGAGATCGCGAAATGGTGGGCGGCCCAGGGGTCCGCGATGACGGTGATCGCCCGCGGCATCAACATGGCGGCGGGCCTCGCTATCGCCCCCGATCACGCCGGGGTGTTCGAGACCACGATGCTCTACGCCCTCCACCCTGACCGGGTGGACATCGACGACCTTGAGCCGCTCCGTGAAGCGGGCTCGCTCAACGATGACTTTGATGATGCGCGGCACAACCCGGCGCATCCCCTGTGGGGCGTGTTCGGCCCCGACCCCCGACGGTTCGACCCAATGGCGGCGGAGGAACTGCTGGCGACGACAGCCCGGTGGCTTGCCGCGGCGAGCGACATCCGAGCGACCACACCGTCGTCGGGGTCGCGAGGGCTCACGGGCCCGGCTTTGTTCTGACTCGTCCCACTGGGCGATCGCCCGAGCGTGTCACGGTTCTGCACACCGGGCGTGCGAAACGGTGACATCCTGCTCGGCTACCCACGCCATGCCCCGGCCAACGCGCGTCAGTGGACTATTGGGTCGGCGAGATGACCTGGATTCCCAACGCTGCATACGTTCCCGCAGCCCGTTCGTCGCGGCTCAGGAGAGGTAAGCGAGCCTGGAGGGCACAACAGGCAACAAGTGCGTCGTAGACCGCTCCGCCCGACAAGGAGTGCGCTTCCAGCAGAGTCGTCAGTCGATCCAGGGTGTCGGACGAGGCCCAGATCACACGAGGAAAGTTCTCGACGAGCAGGCTGCGGGCGAGCGCCGGGCTGGTGCGTGCGCCGCCCGGCAGTCGGGTCAAGACGCTGAACGTCTCGAACCAGGCATGGCCTGCGAGCGCTGCCGAATGACTATCGAGGGCGTCGGCACACGATTCGTACTCCGGGTGCCGGGCCAGCAACGCCGGAACGGCGACACTTGTGTCGGCGATGGCCCGGGGAGCTTCAGCGCTGGACGTCACGGCGCAGGGATCGCAGGTCGTCGTCGGTCAGCGTCACGGCCGCGTCGATCGCGGGCCGGCGATGTCGACGACGGAGCGGTGGATCCGCAGCCAGCACTCGACCGACCCGAATTGAGGTCCCGTCGGAACTGACGTCTATCGCGTCGCCAGGTCGCAGCCCCAACTCGTCCCGCAGAGCCTTTGGAATGACAACCCGGCCGCCACGGTCAATGGTGGTAATCATGCCATTGACAATACCATTCACGGCGGCGTAGTGCCCTTGCAGCTCAAATGCCGTGTGCTTCAGATCCCGTAGAACTCCGCCGTCGTGAAGCCATGCCGACGGGCGACGATGTTCGACGGGAAGGCGTCCACGCGCCGATTGAGGTTGGCGACGCGAGTGTTGTAGAAGCGGCGGGCCGCGGCGACTCGGTCGTCGGTGAGCGTGAGTTCGTGCTGCAGGGCGAGGAAATTCGCGTGGCTGTCGAGTGATGGATTCCCCTCGCGTAACGCGACAACGTCGCGAATCGCCTGGTCAACGGCCATCTCTTGGGACAAGCGGGTGGCGGGTGAACTGACTCGCTTCGTCGCCGCCTGGGCCTCGGTGAGATGAACGATCAACCGACGCTCGTGGGCCGCTGCGTTGCGCACTGACTCGACCAGCGCGGGAAGGAGCTGGTGACGGCGTTGCAACTCGACGTCGATCACCGCCCACGAGTCGGCGACTTCGCCGCGGTCGTTGATCAGGCGGTTGTATGACACGGCGTACACGACGAACGGGGCGATGACGACCACGGCCGCAAGCGCCAGATACGGCTCGATCACTTGGGGTACAAGCTCGGGAGCACGGCGGGGGTGTGATCGACGGCCCACGCCGCCCAGTCGTAGAAGCCGAACAGCTCGTCGAACGGCATCTTGCGGATCGAGGCGAGCATCCATTCGCCGCCGAACTCGAAGCGGACTGCGCCCCGTCCGCTCGTCGAGTCGAGCATCCAGGCGATCATCTCGTGATCGAGCAGGGTGATCGCGAATCGTTCGTCGTCGCACCGCACTTGGTAGAGGCGGTTGAACTCCGGCGATTCGACCTCGATGTCGCGGATGCCGACGAGCCGCCCGATCGCCGAGATCATCCCCTCGGGTTCGATGCGGAGGTGCGGAGCGAAGAACGAGGTAGGGGCGAGCACGCATGAAAAGTCATGCACTTGGCGGGTTTTGCCCGATCCGGTGACATATCGATACTGAAAAGCGGCGACGTTGCTGTCGTCGCGCCAGAGGCAATACGACGCCTGTCGTCCGTGGCCGGTACTGAATAGGGCGAACGGTTCGTCGGGCGGCCCGGTCTTGTCGGTGTCGAGGTGAAAGCCCCGCTCAGTGGCGAGCAATCGAGCGTCCGCCTTGCGCTTCTGCTCGAACAGGTATGCCCAAACGGCAGTTCCCGCGGCGGCCAACACAACGAAAATGAACCCCACCGGCACCTGACTCATGGTAACTGGAGCCTGTCGCGGCAACACTGATACACAGGTCGAGACAGGTCGTGACGGTCGTGACCGTCGTGAAAGGAGAACGTATGCGAGTCAGTCGAATGATCCAGGCGGTCGACGCCCATGCCTGTGGCGAGCCGGGACGGGTGATCGTCGGGGGAGTGCTCGACGTGCCCGGGACGACGATGTTCGACAAGTCGCAGTACCTCGAACACGAGATGGATTGGCTGCGCAAGCTGATGCTCAACGAACCGCGTGGTTACCCGGCGTTGTGTTGCAACCTGATCCTTCCGCCGACCAACCCCGCTGCCGATGCGGGGTACGTGATCATGGAGCACGTCGAGTACCCCGGTATGTCGGGGTCGAACACCATCTGCGTG
>JANNNL010000018.1:0-65502 GCA_031398525.1 Actinomycetes bacterium
CCACTATCGTCACGGGCAAGGGTGTCGGCATAACGGCCAGTGACGATGGGCTGCAACGGGAGCGTTTCGGTGGCCTGCATCACCGTGAAGTAGGAACGGCACGTCGCCGTATCCGGCGACTGGGGATCGAGCGTGATGACCAGATTGGTCGTGACGTGCTTGGTGCGCATCGCCCCGTCGTGCAGCAGCACAGAGCGGCGCATGACTTCGCCGATCGCCCGTCCTTCAATCAAAGCCCCGGGCAGTCCGTATCCGGCGCGGGCGAACAACTCGCCGACCGCATCGAAGTCGCCGTCGTCGACCAGTTCCGCGTACCGAAAAACCAGATTGGCAATCTGCTGCTCATCGCTGTTTCCCATCCCCATGGATCGCAAGCTAACTCACGGCCCTCGCAATCTCGGATACGGTCGGACCATGCTGAGTGAGCAGACAATGACTCGACAAGAGATTGCAGAAGCTTTCGAGGAGTTTCTTGAGTGTGGGGCGCGCAGCAGCCGATGGGTCGACTGGGCCGCGCTATTCACCGACGACGCCCAATACATCGAGCACTGCCTCGGGTCATCAAACGGCCGGGCCGAGATCGAGGCCTGGATTCTCGATGCGATGGAGCCGTTCCCGAACATGACCTTCTCGGTGGACTGGTCGATGATCGATGGCAACCGCGTGGCCTTTTGGCTGTGGAATCACCTACCCGACCCGAACGACGAAGACGTCAACTACGGCTTCCCGAATCTGTCGATCATCACCTACGCCGGTGATGGTCGCTGGTCGGCCGAGGAAGACTTCTACCATCCGAACGCCGCAGGCTCGATCGTCACGGCCTGGGTGGACGCCGGAGGTACGCCCGAGACACCCGCCGACCCGACCATCGTGCCGCGCCGTCCGTCGCACCCGGCGTTGCCGTCACCGGCCCCCGATCGGGCGATCATCGAGGCGGTTGCCGACGCCCTGGTCACGGAGAACTGGCTCGATCTCATTGCCTGGGGAGCCGACTATCACGATCACGGGCGCCGACCGATCCAACGCTGGGCCGGGGTGCCGCGCACCGAGCGCTACCGGGTGATCGACGGATCGCGAGTCGTCGTAGTCGTCGATCACGAGGTACCGGCGGCGATTGTCGCCCACGTCAACGAGACCGGACGGGTGACATACATCGACCACGTGTACAACCCGTTGGTCACGCCTGTCGCCGGCTGAGCGTCCTACCCTGGGCGGGTGACCGCCGGCATCGATCCTGTCCTGTCCGCGCCACGACCGCGGTTCGCCGAGACCGACGCGGTCTCACTGGCGAGCGCAACATTCGGCGTCGCCGCCGTATCGGCCCGAAACCTTGGGAGCGAACGCGACCAGGCCTTCCTGCTCGTCGGCAATGTTGGTGACCCGCTTGCTGTGATGAAGGTCTCGAATCCCGCCGAGTCGACGGCGATGCTCGACATGGAAGCCCTGGTTGTTGCCCACATCGCCCGCGCCGATCCCGACCTTCCGGTGGCTCGGCCGTGGCCTGCGCCGGGCGTGGAAACGACGGGTGCGGAGGGATTCCGGGTGAGGGCCGAGGGGTGTTGGGTGCGGATGTACGACGTGATGCCCGGCCATGGCCGCCGCGATCCGCTGACGTTTGACGATGAGGTGCTGACCGCATGGGGAACGACTACCGCCCGACTGAGCCGGGCGACTCGGGGCTTCTTTCACCACGCCGGAGGTCGAGTGATGCCGTGGGATGTGCAGCACGCGCTGACCGTTCGGCCGATGGTGCCATGCATCGCCGACCCGGACTGGCAGGCGACGGTGCACGGGGCGCTCGATCGCTACGAGGCGGTGGTGTCGCCCGTGTGGTCGGCCCTGCGGGCGCAGATCGTCCACGGCGACCTGACGACCGACAATGCGTTGGTTGACAACGACGGCCGGGTGACCGGCATTGTCGATTTCGGCGACATGAGCCATTCCGCCTCGATCATCGACTTGGTCGCGACGTTGGACTCATTGGGCGCGGGCCGGTCGGGCGCGGAACTCTTGCGCGTTGCTCGCCTGATCATCGACGGCTACGAGCGTGTGCTGCCGCTGGAGTCTGTGGAACTGGCGATTCTCGGGGAGTTGTGGGCGGCACGGGCCGCGATCGGCGTGGCCATTTCGTCCTGGCGGGTCGAGCAGGGGTTGGAGGATGCGGCGTTCGCCGAGCGTTACAACCCGACCGCGATGGAGATGGTCGACACCCTCGAGTCGGTTGGTTGGCGGCTCGGGCCGTCGCGCCCACCGAGGCGCGGCGCGCTCGTGGCGCGCCGGGAGGTGGCGTTCGGTCCAGGCATGGAGGCGTTGACCTACGACGAACCCATCGAGGTCGTGTCGGCCGAAGGGGTCTGGCTCACGGCGTCCGACGGGCGGCGGTATCTCGATATGTACAACAACGTGCCGTGCGTCGGCCACGCCCACCCGCGAGTCGTCGAGGCGATCGCCCGACAGGGTCGCGTGCTCAATACCAATCTGCGATACCTCCACCGGGACGCGATCGAACTGGCCGAGCGTCTCGCAGATCGATGCCCAGCCGAACTCGACACCGTCGTGTTTGTCAACTCGGGCTCCGAGGCCAACGATCTGGCATGGCGCATGGCGTGCGCCGTGACGGGTCGCAGCGGCGGGCTGTGCACGTCGTTTGCGTACCACGGCGTCACCGAGGCGGTCGCCGCATTCTCGCCCGAAACCTGGCCGAGCGGCTATGAGCCGGGCCACATCGGGCGATGGGCCCCACCCGACGCGTTGCGCTCGGCTCATCTTGGACCGCAGGGTTTCACCGCCGCGATCGACCACCTGGCTGGTCGTGGTCACGGCTTGGCCGCAGTGATGCTCGACGGGGTCCTGCAGAGCGATGGTGTCCTCGATCCGGCGGCTGACTATGTCCAGGACATGGTACGTCGCACTCACGCGGCCGGCGGGCTGTGGATTGCCGACGAGGTGCAGGGCGGCCACGGTCGTACCGGGCTCGGACTCTGGTCGTTCGAACGATTCGGTGTCACACCCGACTTCGTTACCCTCGGCAAACCGATGGGCAATGGACATCCGGTTGCGGCGGTGATCACCCGCCGATCGACTGCGGCGGCATTCGGAGCTGCTCAGGGAACGTTCTTCTCAACGTTCGGTGGCAACCAGGTATCGATCGCTGCGGCGTCGGCGGTGCTCGATGTGCTCGATGACGAGCGCGTCATCGAGCGGACGGCAATCGTTGGCGAACAGTTGCGAACCGCGCTTCACCGGGTGATGATCAATGATGATTGGGTGGGCGATGTGCGCGGCGTCGGGCTGGCGAACGCCGTCGAGATCGTGACCGATCGGACGACGAACACCCCCGATCCGCACCAGGCCGAGACGTTCAAGAATGCGCTTCGTCGACACGGAGTGCTCGTCGGAACAACGGGCCCGGTGGGCAACGTGATCAAGATCCGACCACCATTGGCCTTCCATGCCGACCACCTCGTTCCGTTCATCGACGGCTGGGAAGCGGCGCGCTCATCGGTGCTCATGGGCTGACTACTCCCCGTCGACCAAGCCGACCTCACCCGGCAACCTACGAATGGCCGCCACGCGCGGAGGTCGAGGCGAAATCTTGTCGATTTGCAGACCGACCTGAATACCTCAAATGGTGATCGAGCTGGCACAATGGGTGAGTTCGGCGAGAGAGATGGAAGTTGCATGCGGCGGGTTGTCGGTGGAGTGGTGTTGGTGTTGGGTTCGATGGTCGCGGCAACGCCGGGGGCTGGGGCGGTGGGCGAGGACGAGACGTGGACGTCAAAAGCCGAAGCGGTGTTCACCACCTGTACGGCGTCGACGGCGGTGGGGGCGCACTGTGACGCCTGGACGGTGACGGCGACCAAGATCACCGACCCGGATGGCTCCAAGTCGATGTTGGTGGCGGCGCAGTTCGACATGACAAAAACCGCCACGGGTTTCACTCGAAAACTGAAGGGTTCCGGTTCCGCGCGCGCAACGGTCACCATCGACTCGAAGTTGGTCGCTGCATCGTCGAAGGCGACGATTTCGATGCTTGGGAACTGCACGGCTAGCGGGTGTACTCGTTCGAATCTCGCAGTCGAACTGAAGCTGGTCGGGACGGGCGCGGTGATGGTCGATGGTGGTGTGGTGAGTAACCCCATCGGTACGTGCCGTTCCGACTTGTCGTGGGATTCCAAGAAGCGGGCCGCAACGGCGACTGGCAAAATCGGAGTTACGGCGATGACCGCAACGTCGGTGATTTCGGCCCCATTGATGTCGATCTATCACGAGGAGAACGAAGTCGTTTGCTGATGATCGACCAGCGTCTTCGGTCGATCTACTGACCGGCGACGCTGCCGTCCTCGGGTGGATCAAGCGTGGTTTCGCTACGACCGGGAACCAATCTGTCGTGCCGAACGTCACAACTGCATTGCGGCGCTGGGTCGCAGTCAATTGATGAGGGGATTCAGATGAAGCGAGCGATGTGGGCGACGGGTGTCGTGGCGGTGTCGGCGTTGGTGCCGATGGGAGCGGTGACGGCGGCTAGCAGTTCGTACAAGTACGAGCGGTCAAGTGCCGGCGCGAATGCGATCTTTACGACATGCTCGGGGGCACTCGTTCCCGGGGCTCATTGCGAAGCCTGGGTGGTCAACGCCGACAAGAGTACGGGTACCGACGGCAAGCAGTCCATGGTTTCGGTCACGATCTACGACGTTGAGATCCTCGATGGAGGCTTCAACCCTGTGTACCGAGGCTCGGGTAGCGCGGAGGGGTCGATCTCGGTCGACAGCAAGCTCGGCAAGGCCTCAGCCACGGCGACGGTCCCGGTCGTGGTCGATTGCACGGAGGACGGGTTCTGCACCGAGCAGTCTGTTGTGGTGTCGGCCCAATGGGTCGCGGCTGCCGGGTTGGTCAAGCATTCCGAAACGTCTGACGATGATGACGGCACGTGCAAGACGTCGCGCTCGTACAAATCGTTGAATCGGGCGGCGACCGCCACGGGCACGGTTGACGGCCCGAGCTACACCGCTACCAATGTGGTGCAGCCGCCGCAGATTTTCTCAACCCAGGAGTCGTACAAGGCGACTGGTTGCGACGGTCCGGTGTTCACCCCACAGTCGGCTCTCGAAGCCACGGTGCCGGTCTTCCAAGTCGGTTGAGGGTGAGAGCGGTCGAGGCGATCGTCGCTTCGACCGCTCCCGTCGTCCCCGATGCCGCTCGGTGTTCAGTCGATGAGGGCGAAGTCGTGGTCGGTGAGCCAGTGGCGGCCGACCGACTTCGGTCCGGCCCACCGGTCGACCAGGCGTTGACCGGTGGGATCATCGGCGGTGATCTGGCCGAAGTCCTCGGGGGTCGGGCCGATGCGGGCTGCGTGCTCGGCGAGTTTCGGGATGTCGAAGCCGTAGATCTCGGCGGCGGCCAGTCCGATCATCCGACGGGTCTCGTCGATCGGAATGTCATGGAATGTGCGCTTCAGCCACTCCCGAGTGATCGGCCAGGTGCCCTCGGGGTGGGGGAAATCGTTGCCCCAGCAGATGTTGTCGATGCCAATCTCGTAGCGCATCCCGATTTCGCGGCGCTTGGTGTTCGAGGCCCCGATGAAGCAATTGCGGTCGATGTACTCCGACGGGGCCATCGACAGTCGGCCGGCGAACGGGTTGGCCCCCAACTTCTCGGTGCCCTTCTGCCCGAACCACAGGCGGTCCCAGAACCAGATCATCGACGGCAGCCACCAACAGCCGGCCTCGGTGACGCCGAAGCGCAGCCCAGGAAAGCGTTCGAACACTCCCGACCAGAGCATGAACCACATTGGCCGCGCCGGCCACCACACCACTTCTGAGACGTAGATTCCCAGGTGGTCGCCGAATTCTTCGCGGGGTGCGGGGCCCGAGTGGGTCGAAATCGGCAGTTGCAGTTCTTCACACAGCGCCCACACCGGGTCGTAGCGCTTGTCGTGATACGGCTCCTGCGACATCCACATCGCCGGGATCATCACGCCCCCCAAGCCGTCGGCCTTCGCCTTGCGGATCTCGGCGAGGACGTCGTCGAGCGGGGCGGTGATCGGCACCAGCGCCATGCCGCGGCGGCGTTCGGGGCTCGATGCACAGAGTTCGGCCAGCCAGCGGTTGTGGGCTCGTGCCCCGGCCAGGCCCAACTCGGGGTCCATGTCGCCCGACATGCCGAGCCCGGCGCCGAACGGTACGCAGGTGCGGCTTTCCACTGCGTCGGCATCGGGAAACACCACCTCGCCGGCCACGCCGTCACCGTCGAGTTCCTGATCGCGCCGAGTTGCTTCCCAACCACCGCGCAACGCCTCTTCGTGGAGCTCGTACCACTTGGCGGCGAAGTCCTCGTTGCGCACCCCAAGTCGCGTGATCGCTTCGAGTTGGGCCTGTCGCTCGGTGAGGAAGTCGTCGAACTGCGGATGGAACCGTGACTCGAGGTAACCGCGGTATTCCTCGGTCGGCAGGCCCGCATGGCTATCGGCCGAGACGACGATGTACGGATCGTTGACGCTGCTCATTCCCCGATTGTCGTCGGCGGCCGTGTCCCTTGTCCTACCGAGCGGCCCCAGCTTCCACCGGATCGGGCAAGCGGGCCGGTTCGGGACGGCTGGTGAGGATGGCTCCGACGATCACGATGGCCATGCCGACGATGGCGAGCGGATGGAGTTGTTCGTCGCGCACGGTAACGCCGAGCAGCAGTCCGACGATCGGGGTGAAGAAGATGCCGATCATGCCGCGAACCGGGCCCGCGCGATGGAGGAGCAGCGAATACATCGCGAAGGCGACCCCGGTGCCGATGAAGCCGAGGACTGCCAGCGCCCCGACGGCGCTCCAGGTGAAGTTGCTGTCGGGGATGCCAGCGATGCCGAACGGCAGCGACCACATCGCCCCGAACACCGTGATCCACAGCATGCTCGGCAACGCGCCGTAGGTGGCCTGCAAGGGTCGCGACGTGTTGGCCGCTATCGCGGTAACAGAGCAGCGCAGCGAGCAGCAGCACGATGCCGCCGCCGTCGGCCCCGGTGGCGCTGCCGACCGACGACAGCGAGATCATCGCGATTCCGGTCGCGCCGATCACTACGGCGAGGCACCGTCGGGCGCTCGGCACGGTGCGGGTGAATAGGGCGGTGACGATCGTGGTGACGACCGGCAATCCACCATTGATCATCCCGGTTATCGACGAACTGACGGTCCGTTCCGCTACCGGATAGAGCAGGAACGGGATCGCCATCCAGATCAGCCCGGTGCAGATGAACCTCGGCAGATCGGCCCGTTGAATCCGTCGTCGAGCGGCCGGAAACAAGGCGAGTCCGATGGTGCCGAACACACACCGGGCCAACGGCACAACGGGTGAAGTGACGTGGTCGATGGCGATGGCGATCCACAGGAACGAGCTGCCCCAGATGATCGCAACACCCACGGACATCACCCACTCGGGCGGTCCGAAGGTCAGGTCTTGTTCGTTGATCGTCGCGGATGCCACGGGGTCAGCATGACATCACCCCCGTTGAGCTGGCCGATCCATTGCGATGCCCAGCCGGGTACTGTCTGTCCTATGCCCAGCGACTTCATGCTCAAGACGATGAACACCGTGCACCGCACACTGCTGAAGGTCAGCTTCGGAAAGATTGGCTGGAACGCCGGAAGCATGCCGGTGCTGGAGCTGACCACGATCGGCCGCAAAAGTGGTCAGCCTCGATCGGTCATGCTCACTTCGCCGTTCCAGGAAGGCGACCGCCTCGTGATCGTGGCGTCGAAGGGTGGCGACGACACTCACCCGGCATGGTTCTTGAATCTGCGTGACAACCCGCAGGTCGAGGTGGTGTGGAAGGGCGGAACGAAGCGCCCGATGACCGCCCGAATCGCCACCGCCGACGAGCGGACCCGGATGTGGCCGCTCGTCACCGCCAAGTACAAAAACTACGCTGGCTATCAGACCAAGACCAGTCGCGAGATTCCCCTCGTGTTGCTCGAACCCGTCGCCTGAGGTTCTATGGCCCGGTTCGATGCGTCGCGAGGAAGCCGATCAATGCACTGACGGTGGCGCTCAGACTGATCGGATCCGTCGCGACGTGGCTGACGCCGGGGATTTCGACGTACGTGCCGTCGGGACGGCCGCAGCAACGTCTCGTAGACCGCGGGCCGGGAAAATTGGGTCGAGTTCGTTGGCAACGACGAGTTCCGGATGGCGGATCGCCAGGGTTTGGGTGATCAGCGCGCCGAGCGACACCCCGAGCACATGGGCCGGGCCGACCTCGGCCAACACGGCCCCGGCGTCGGCCATCGCCCAGACCGTCCGTGGCGGTGTCGGGCATGCCGCCCCGACCATGCCCCGGTTGTCGAACGTGACGACCCGATACCCCGCTTCGACGAGCGCCGTCGCACCCCGAGCAGCGGGCACATTGCCGCCGGTTGACCGTTCCGCAGACGAGCAAGACCGTGCCCTGCCCACCGTCTCCTGGGTGTCGTACATGCTCTCGATGCCGTTGGCGGTGAACTGTCCCATACCGACCCGTACTGCGATTCGAGGTTGCTGAAAGTTGAGTCGGTCGCGTCGGACGGGTGCTCTTTGAACCATCTCCGCCAGCGGCGGTGTCCGAGGATGCGGGCAACCGTGGTTGGGTAGTGTCGCTCGGGTGGATGTGCGGCCATTCTCGATCGACGTTGAGGAGGCAGCGCTCGTCGACCTGC
Organism: Actinomycetes bacterium; assembly: GCA_031398525.1. Lineage (GTDB taxonomy): Bacteria > Actinomycetota > Acidimicrobiia > Acidimicrobiales > Ilumatobacteraceae > JANMJD01. Next base: position 8,679 of record JANNNL010000018.1, read on the forward strand.
GGGCGCGGCTGGAACGAACGCGCTGGCCATCGGACGCGCCTGGCCCGGCCTGGGAGCAGGGGACCGATCTCGCCTGGTTGCGCAGCCTCTGTGCGTACTGGATGTCTGAGTTCGATTGGCGCTCTCACGAGCGTCGCTTGAACTCCTACCCTCAGTTCCTCGCTGAGGTCGACGGCACGATCGTTCACTTCGTCCATCTGCGGCGTGGTGGGACACCGTTGATTCTGACGCATGGTTGGCCGAGTTCGTTTCTCGAGTACCTACCCCTTGCCGAGCGGCTGGAGAACTTCGATCTGGTCATTCCGTCGCTGCCCGGCTACGGGTTCAGCGAACGCCCGCCGGTGAGCACCACCCGCGACGTCGCCCGGCGGTGGCACGTCCTCATGCAGGGGCTTGGTTACGAGCGGTACGGCGCATGCGGGACCGACTTCGGTGCCGCGGTCACGACGTACATGGCGCTCGATGACCCGGCGCGACTGCTCGGCATTCACCTCTCGAACCTCGACAACGCGCCGACCCCGACCTCACCGCTGACCGACGCCGAGTGCGCCTACCTCGCTTCGGTCACCGGCTGGGACCGCCGTGAACGCGGTTACAGCCTGATCCAAGGAACGCGCCCCCAAACGCTGGGCTACGGGCTGACCGACTCGCCCGCCGCACTCGCGGCGTGGATCCTTGAGAAATGGCGGCTGTGGGCCGACACTGGAGGTGAGCTCGATGCTCGGTTCGATCGCGACGACCTCCTCACTCTCGTCACGCTGTATTGGGTGACCTCAACAATCGGCACCTCGATTCGTGACTACATCGACAACCGCTCGCACGCAACCGCGACACTTCCTGCGGACGTACGAGTCTCGATCCCCACCGGGATTGCAAACTTTCACCACAGCTACGTCCACGAAGGCATCGTGCCGCGTGAGTGGGCAGAACGCATGTACAACATCACGCGATTCGCCGACATGCCGTCGGGTGGACACTTCGCGCCGATCGAGGAACCCGACCTCCTCGCAGCAGAGATCGCTCTGTTCTTCAGCTGACGACACGCGCCCAGGACCACCTCACTCTTCCCAACGCGTCCCGAGAAACGGCGAGCGGGCGGCACCCGTTCCACCTGAGACGGTCCTCGCTGTAGTCGACCCCCCGCCCCGAGAAGACGGTCGAGGCCCAAGTGATCACGAACCGCCGTCGCGGCAACCTCAAGTTTCGTCACGACAACGCCGCCGCATCCTGGCAGGCCACCAACCGACTGACGGGTGAGGGTTCGATCATCTCGGCTTTGTCCTCGCCGACATGCTCAGCGCGTGCGTCAGCCGGTTGGCGGCTACCGTGTCGCCCGACCGACCGGACAGACAAATGCGTGATGTTCGGATGCTGAACGAACTGTTGCGCTGATACTGACGGTGTGGGCCGGGCGCGTTCGCATACCGCTTCCGGGTTGAGGCTGTGCGTGAGAGACGCAGGCACTCACTCTGGGACGGCGGTGACGAAGACGTGGAACTCGTCGAGTTCGGTCGGTGCGCCGCCGTGGTAGCCGCCCAGCACTCGCGTGTCGGTGAAGCCAACCGAGGCAAGCAGCGACACGATCTCGTTCGAGGAGTACACGTTGGCGACGAGGGCGTGGGTCTCGTGCGCGACGAGGTCGTCGCTCTGCCATTGCCACGCCTGCAATTCGCGGGTCACGGAACGCTCGACCACATCGACGGCGCTGATCCGGTGGCGCAGTGCGTAGTGGAAGCCGTCGGGCCCGAGTCGGCGTTCCTTGCTCGGTGGTGGTGTCTCGTCGGCCATTCGGGGTCGCCACAGTCGCCAGCGATCATCGTCGAACTCGCCGACCTTATTGTCGAAGGCCAGCACGCCGCCGGGGAGCAGATGGGAGCGGAGGCGTCGCAGGCCTTCGGTGTCGTCGGCGCGGCTGCCGCCGAGCCCGAACGCGCCGCAGCTGACGATGGTGCGGTAGCGGCGAGGCAGATCGAGCCGGTGGGTTGGTTGCACGTACAGAACGGGCTCGCGGCCAGCGGTGCGGGCGGCGATCTGGCAGGCCTCGATCATGTCGGGAGACGCGTCGACGCCGTCTACGTCGAGCCCGTCGGCCACCCACGGTACGAGCAGCCGGCCGCTCCCGCAGCCGACGTCGAGTGCCGGCTGACCGGATTCGACGTATGACTGGAAGAACGCGATCTCGGGTCCGTCGAGGTTGAAGTTTGCCCACCAACGGGCAATCAGACCGTGGTGCCAGGTCGTCGCAGCGGTCGAATCGCTGGCGTGGTCGTCGGTCATCGGTAACACGCTAGAACGACAGGTCTCGCCAGCATCGGTCAATTGCGCGTCTGTGCCAGCATTCCGGGAACCAGACCCGATGAGGACCCCGTGTGTTCTCGACCGCCACCCTGATGTCACTACCATCGAGCCCCAAAGGAGTTCGTATGTCCCTCACCCATAGAGCCGTCACGTTCGACTGCGCGGATGCCACCGTCGTGAGTCAGTTCTGGTCAGCCGTACTCGGTCGGCCCGTCGACACCGAGCCGATGCCACCATCGCCGTTCTTCGCCTCGATCGGCCTCGGCGATTCGTCGCGGATTGCGTACATGTTCATTCAGGTGCCGGAGGCCAAGACGGTCAAGAACCGGGCGCACCTCGACCTCGACACCGACGACGTCGCCACCGAAGTCGCACGAGTGGTCTCGCTCGGCGCGACGCACATCCACGACAAAGATGAGTTTGACATGCAATGGACCACCCTGGCCGACCCTGAAGGCAACGAGTTCTGCATCGGCACCCCACACCACTGAGCATCCGAACGGGTATCGAGCGCATACCGGCACGTCGCTCAACATGGCGTTGTCGAGCAGGTTGCGGATCATGCGGGCGAGCGCCGGGGCGGAGCCGACTACCCGCCCGGCGCAGACTTGGGAGAGGTCGATAAGCACATCGGCCGTTGGTCGGATTGCGGTGACTTCGCCGTGAACGCGCTCGTCGAGGTCGACTGCAACGGCCGGAACCGAGCCGGGTTCGGACGATGTCGCTACAGTCATGCGTCGTGATCGTGTCGTGAACGCCGACCAAGCATCGGGCAAGGTCAGTGCGTTTCTTGACGAGATGCGCCACTCACGCAGGTCCGAAATCGAACGCCTTCGTCAGGTGATTCTCGGGGCGGGTGTGGAGATCACGGAACAGGTGAAGTGGAATGCGCCGAGTTTCTGCTCAGGTGGCGATGATCGGGTGACCTTTCGACTGCAGCCTGGCGACCGGGTCGAGTTGATCCTCCACCGCGGTGCAAAGAAGCGCGCTGACACTGCCGGGTTCATCTTCACTGACCCGACCGGGCTGGTGCGCTGGCTTGCGCCGGATCGTGGCGTTGTCGTCTTCGTCGATGCAGCGGACACCGAACGTAAGTTGGCCGACATCGTGAAGCTGGTCGAGGCATGGATCGACGCCACCATCGGTCGGTGAGCAAGGCCGAGACGGCCCCTCGCGTCGATCTGAATCCCACTGATATCGCCCGGCAACGCGGGTGTCCGGTGTGTTCGGGTGACTCGCTGCTGCTGATCCGTGGCGCTGGTGAGCAGTTCGCCGGGGCAACGCCTTTGCGACCGTCAGGCCGGCGGCGTTGCGTAGCACTTGATTTAGTTGTTCTCAGTGGAGATCTCACCGGTAGTTGGCGTCGCCGAGCGGTCTTGCGGTCGGCTCAGAGCCGCGCCGAATTACTGGGGTGACAGACATCTGTTCAGCGTCGGTTGCGTCGGGTCACATGGAGGGCTACCAGGCCGAGGCTGTCGAGTTGGCTTCTCCCTCGGAACGGAACCGCGCTGACCATTCGACGTTGAGGTCGTCGGCCAACTTGGCGGTTCCTGGTTTGAGTACCTCTGAGCTGACAAGGTCGAGGTGATCCAGCACGCGAGCGAGTTGGCGGTGCGGGACGTCGGCGAGTTCCTCGTAGGTGACGACGAGTGGCGAGATGCCGTTCGCGGCGAACCATGAGCGCCAGCCGACTGCTTCATCGTGCAACATCCGCAACTCAGAGGCGATCGCGGAACGGTCGTAGAGGGGTTTTTCGTGCGGCTTGGTGCGTTCACGCTCGGAGCCGTCTGCGTTGCGATGCCACAGGCCGCTCTGTTGTGCAATCACCAACGAGACCGCCTCGGCAATCGTGTCATTCCTTGAGAGATGAACGTAGTGTTCAATCCCGAACGCGGTGCGGAGACGGACCCGGTCGCCGTGACTTTGCAGGAACAGCGGGGCGAGGCGGGTTGAGAACCCGGGCATGTCACGCCACATGATTCTCATGCCAAAGCAACCGGTCCCTGCGTCGCCGTGTCGACGAGCCGCCTCGACGTAGGCCCGACCCCAACTTTGATCCGACGCCGTAACACCCCACACGTCGGAATACGCCGCGATGTCGGCAGGCCGAAACAGCGACTCCGGTGCACCTGCGAGCCCAGTTCGACGAAGAAGGTCGCACAGCATCGTCGAACCGCTCCGCGGCGAACAACAGAGCAAGTAGCCGTTCTCCACCGGCGCCGTAGGCATCACAAAATCGTATCGACCCGCCACCGAAGCTGTCGGAGAGCGACACCGGGCGTCCATGGGTAGGGTTCGTCGAGCGCCGACCTGTGAATCCCGAACGTTCATCGGTGGGCGTCATGGACGGGTGCGGTGGCGGGCGGCGGCCTTCAGTCGGCTTCGGGCATGATGCAGTGGTGCTGTCGAGCGCCCCACCGGGCGATTCGAGTGTTCTTGTGGAATCTTGTGATGGGTACCTCCGAGGCACCCGATCTCCGTTGACCCTCGCTGGCCGGATGGAATCGAAGCCGTGCGAGCGGTCATACAGGGTGGCCCGCCGAGCTCGTCGGCCGCGGGCTCCACCACGATGACAGCTGCGTCCTTGTTCAACACTCTGAGTCAACTATGCGATGATCTGAGCGGCCCTTTGGCGATTGCAACGGAGGTACGACATGTGGATGCGTCGAGGTGCGGCGGCGTTCGGGGTATTGGTCGCATGCCTTGCGTCAGTGCTGTCGCCATCATCAGCGGGCGCAGCACCCAACGGCTGCTCCAACGGCACGCCGGCATATGGTGTCGGGATCGCGATCAGCCCCGAGTTCGTGGGGACCGACGACCTCGCGATCGCCGCCTACCCCGGTGAGCAGGTCGACTATGACGTGACGGTCTTCCTACGGGTGGAGCCTGGTCAAGTCACCGTCTGCCCGATCCATGACGGCACCGTCACCGTGACGCTCCCCAACGGCGCCGGTCCGTTCACGATCGTGACCGGCCTCACCCTCGGCATCGGGGAATCGATCACGTTGGCCAACGTGCCGGCTACGAAGTACATCATCAACGAGGCTGACGTGGTTCCCGGAGGACTCCGGCGGGTCGAGGCGACTGCGGCGGTAGCGGCGACGAGCGACGGTCCCGACGACGGCCCTCAGGACGACGCTCCGGTCACGGCGACCGCAGTTGCGCCGACCTTCCTCCTTGCGCCCTCCACCCAGCTGTCGATCACGCCCGATCGCACCGTCGTCCCGACCGGCGCGCCGGTCGTGTGGACGATCGTCGAGCGCAACGATACGCCTGCCGGATACTTCCCCGTCGGGCTCGACGCACCACGCGTCGAGCTGTCGACCGACGCTGGAGCGACGACCTTCGCCACGCTGACCGCCTCAAGCACTGGCATGACCGGCGACGACGGGAATGGCGTGCTGAACATGGGCGAAGCCTGGACCTGGACGGTGACGACGAATCCAGTCCAGGACGTCACGGTCACAGCCACCGGCTTTGGTACCGGCCCACGAGGTCGGGTCATCACGTTCCCCGCCGATCCAGAAGAACGCGCCGCGGCCTCGGTCGACGTGATCGCTCCAAGCACTGTCGTGGGGATCAGTGCTGCTCCGGCGGCGGTGATTGTCGGGAGTCCGGTGACGTGGACGGTGACTGAACGCAACGACGGCGACGTCCCGCTGACGACGCCGTTGGTGCGCCTCGACACTCGCGGCGGTGACAGTGGTGATCTGGCGACCTTGTCGGCGCCGCCGGCCAGCGGTGATGTGAACGCCGACGGTGTACTCGATCCGGGTGAGACGTGGGCGTGGACGCTCACCACGACCCCGACCGCGGGCGTCACTGTCACCGCCACCGGTCATGGCATCGATCCACTTGGCCGCGACATCACGTTCCCGGCCGATCCCGACGAACGCGCTGCGGCATCGGTGAACGTCATCGTGACGACCCTTCTGCCGCCCACCGGAACACCTCGCACGACCTGGTCGGTCGCCACCGCTGGATTAGCCATGCTGCTCGGCGGTGCGGCGCTCCGATTCCTGTCCAGCGCGCGGTCCCGCCCCTCCTGACCGGGGAATTCCCGACCGTTTGTCAAGAACCGGCGATCCAACTCGTGGACGTCGTCGCGCATGTCGGGTCCGACCTCGAATCCGTAGAAGCAGTCGAGCTCGGGGAGGACGTGCTTGTCGGCGCACACCGCTACGCAGGGTTCCACCGATGTCACCGATTCCCGCAGCGACGCGCGTCTGGTCATGATCGACAGGATCGGATAGGTCACGGAATTCGGGATGCCGCCCAGTGTCAGGGCCTGACGGGCCACCTGGATCGCACGATACGACGAGGTCCACGAAGTCGCAACCGGCCGTGAACGCGGACATCGCGGCCGCCAATTCCGGGGGAGCCGTATCGAGGGGCGCATGCTCATCGCCGATGCGATACTGCTCACTCACCAGCGCCTCGCCGACTTTCCCGCAACGCGACCGCACTCGGCGAGCTTGCGTCGGTGGTAGACCCTTCCGGGGGTGGTCGTAGCGGATCTGGGTGATCGCAGCGATGTGGATCGCTTTGTTCAGCCGCCGGTTCCCTGATGCGGCGATGTCGTCGATGTGTTCCAAGGCGATCTCGACGCGCATCGGGCCGGCGGGGTCGTCCAGTTTGAGGGCGGTGAGTAGGTCAAACGCCTGGTTCGCGGTTAACTGTTTCTTGGCGCCACCCACGATCAACTCGCGTAACAGACGATGGAGCTGGCAGGCGGCTTGGGTGCGAGCCCCGACGAGTTCATTGCGGTGATCCCACAACAACTTCATCGCCACACTCGTCGCTTCGGGTTGCACATGGCGCAGATGGCGGCTGTGGATCGCGGCGCGGGCGATCGCCACCGCGTCGGCGTTGTCGGTCTTGTTGCCGTGCCCGGTCGAATACACCCGCCGAACATCGTCAACGAACGTGACGCTCGACATCGGCGGATGGGATGGCCTCGATAGTCACCCGATATCACGGTCAGAGTCGGGCGGGTTCGTATCGAACGCGCCGCGCGAAGGAACGGCCCCATCGCAGGATCACCGGCTCGCCGCCGGAAACAAACGCGGATCCTGGCGAGTATCGACCGGGCATTCGGCTTCAATCCAGTTTCGCCGAGAGCACGCTGAGCAGTGTGGCGCTTTCACCCACTCCGGTCCATGAACTGATGCTTCTTTCGGTTGGTCAGGTCATCGTGTTTGTCTCCTCCCACCCGGGCCGCGGGCCGTCACTTGGTTGCTCCTGAAGTGTTGTGTCGCTGCTCGCGCGGCGAGGCCGGTTCCGACGACGTTGGCGGAACCGGCCCTGACCGGGGGATCTGTGAGGTGAGCTGGGGTTACTTGATGCTTTTGGCGTCAGCTCCCACGACGAACCAGACGCCGCCGGGAGCTTGACCGTTGATCTCGCCGGCTGCGGCGTCGCCGGCGAGGCGGTGCAGCGGCCACTTGCCGATCTTGAGCTGCTTGCCTTCGGGCGTATCGACGATGGTGATGAGCGCCGGGTCAATGCCTTCGCCGATCACCGGAGCATCGGAAACCAGGGCCGGCGGCCAGGCCGTGGCGCATCCACCGGCGCAGGTGGGCACGCCGCCGTCACCGTCCTTGGTGAACAAGTAGAGCGTTAGCCCGTCGGCGTCGACCACGACTTGGCCGAGGTCGGTGTCGGCCAACTGGATCGACGGCGCGACGGCTACTGCGGCTACTTCAGTGGCCGCTGGAGCAGGCGTGGTGTCCGCTGGCGCGACGGGGGCGGCTCCCTCCGTGATCAGGCCACCGTCGATGCCGGCGACGAACCAGACACCACCGGATTTTTGGCCGTTCACGTCGCCGGCGGTGACGTCGCCGGAGAAGAAGTACAACGGCGACTTGCCCGAGACGAGCTGGGTTGTGCCGTCATCGCGGGTGGTCGTGGCGAACACGCCGACGTCGAGGCCGGGCCCGACGGCGAACGACGGGTCGACCAGCACGGGAGGCCACTGTTCGGCGCATGTACCGATACAGGTGCTCTTGGCGTCGACGTCATTGGTGAAGCCGTACATCGTCAGGCCATCGGCTCCGACGAGGATCTTGCCCAGGTCGGAGTTGCCGGCCTTGACGACCACGGCAGCGGTGGGAGCGACTGCCGGAGCCGCCGCAGCGACGGTCGTGGCCGGTGCCACCTGTGCGGCGGCCTCCACGGTGGTGGCCGGTGCCGCCGGTGCCGCTGGCGTGTCTGACTTCGCTTGGCCGCAGGCGGCAAGCAGAGAAGCGGCGACGACGACGGGAATCAGGGCGCGTGAGGTGAACATGGTGGTTCCTTTCGGGGATTTGGGTGGTACTTGTGGTGAATGGGAGTGGGCGTCGTCGGCTACTGCACGACGAGTTCGCCCGTCATCGTCGGGTGCACGAAGCACACGAACGAGTAGGTGCCCGGCGCGGCCGGCGCAGTGAACGAGGCGGTCCCGCCGGGGTCGAGCCCGACGTCGAAGGCATCGCCCGACACGGTGTGCGGAGCACCGTCAAGATTGGTGACCTGGACCGTCGCTCCGGCGGCGACGGGTGGGGAGGAGAAGGCAAAGCCCTCGATGGTGAGGACGGGAACACCGGTGGGAGCGGCCGAGCCGGTCGGTGGAGTGACGGTGGTCGTCGAGGGCTGAGAGAACAGCGCACCGGTGGTGACGGCGGCCGCCGCGGCGCAGATTCCGAGGGTGATGGTGAATCGCTTGATCATGAGGATGGTCCTTTGGGGGCGGGCGGGTGGGCGGGTGGTGGTCAGAAGCCGGGGAAGCCGACGTTGGTGAAGAACCACAACGACGAGCTGAGCCACAGCCCAGTGAGCAGCGCAACGAGCAGGCCGCCGGCGACAGGAAGGGTCCAGCCGGGCACTCGCTGCGCTCGGAGCAGCATCATCTTGGTGGTGAAGGCTCCGTAGAAGGCGCAGCCGAACAGGCTGTGGAGCAGAGTGCGGGTTGTCGTGGTTTGGAAGCCGACGGCCCACAGGCAGTGGTAGGCGACCGGCAGGCTGACGAGGAATGCCGCGGTTCCCGTCCAGCGATGGGCGGGAGCAACCCACCTGCCGCGGATCGGCACCTTCCCCCACATCGCCAGTGCGCTGATCAGCTGGGCGATTGCCAGAACGAAGGCGATCGTGGTCAACCACGCCTTGAGGGGCAGCATCCGCCGGACTTCGACGAACACCAGGTTCGGGACGCCGGTCGCGTTGTGTACCCGGCCGTACGCCCCCAGCGACACCGACACCGCGGCGCCGACGGCGGCGGCGATCAACATCTTGCGGGTCGCGGCCGATGCGGTCTCGGTCGGCATCGTGGCTTGAGCGGTCATCGTGGGGTCCTCCTCGACGTTCATGTCCAGGAGTACGGCGGACTCTTACAAACGGTTCACGCTCATTCGCGAAAGTTTTCCGCGACGGCCGGCTATTCGGTGCTGGGAAGTTTGGCGAGGTCGGAGATGACCTGAGCGATGGGGATGGCCGTCAGAGCCGAGGGCTGACAGCGGATCTTGCACGAACGACTTCCGCCGCCAACGATGATCGACGTCCGCTCCATCACCCGGCCGTCGATGTACAGCGGCAACTCGGTGGGTAGTCCGAACGCGGTGACGCCACCGATCAACATGCCGGTCAGATCACGGGTCTCGTCACCCGATGCAAAGCTGGCCTTCTTCACCCCGAGCAGCTTGCGCACGACTTTGTTGACGTCGAGACGGGTGGTGGCGAGCACGACGCAGGCGACGAACCACGGCGGCTCGGTACGGCTCGACACGATGATCGTGTTCGCCGAATCCTCGGGGTCGACACCATAGAACTCGCAGAATCGCGCGGTGTCGGCCAACTCCGGATCGCATGGCATCACCTCGTAGTCGACGCCCAACGCGGTGAGGTGGTCGATCACGGCCTGCTCGGCGGGTTCGGGTGTCGGAACCATTGGGCGGACACTACGCGACGTCGCCGGGAGCCCATACGATTGAGAATGTGTCGAGTCCTACCCGCCCTGTTGCTCGGATGACGACGCGCCCCGACGGCGCGGGCTCGGGCGGCCGCGGGTCGGTCGGCTGGTGGTACGCCGGCATGATCCTTGACCTCGTCCATATGCCCCTCGTCATCGGCATGGTGATTTTTGGAGCGTCGATCTGGGCGGGCAAGGTCTATGTCACGGTTGTGACGGTGCTGGTCATCCTGCAGATCGGCCTGATGGGCTGTCCGGTGATGTTCCTCACCCGATGGATGAAGCGCAGGTACGACCCGACTTACGACGGCCCATGGTCGGTCACGGTGTGGTTGTTTCACCGTTACGGCCGGCTGGTCGGCATCGGCATCTTCATCTTCTTGGTTGCCCTGGCGGCCGGCCTTCGAGTGTTGTTCTTCTAGGTACGGCGTCTCAACGTCGTCGAGGGCGGGCACCGTTGGCTACGAGACGTCGGTTCGCCCGACCCGACGGGCGACCTTGCTGCGGATCGCCATCTGTTCGGCAGCCAGAATCGCCGACGCGACGTTGGGTTCCGGTGGACACGACGCCGCGCCGATCGACGCCGACAGGATCAGGCCGTCTGGAAGTCGGCAGTTCGCGATGTTGGCCTGCAATCGGGTGACGAGGTCGTGTGGGTTTTGCTGAGTGCTTCGTGACGAAATGAGCATCGCGAACTCGTCGCCGCCGAGGCGGGCGATGATGTCTCCGTGGCGGGACGCCCGCCGGAACTCATCGGCCATCGCTCGAATGAGGACGTCTCCGGCGCCGTGCCCGCGGGTGTCGTTCGTGTGCTTGAGATAGTCGAGGTCGGCGTACACCGCGCTGATTCGCTCCCCCGTCTCCTCCTGGCGGCTGGTGGCCTGGGCGACCGCCTCGTGCCACGCTCGACGATTGGCCAGGCCCGTTAACTCGTCGGCACGGGCCTCGTTGCGGGCGACGTGTGCTTGGAGGCCTAGGAACTCGGCCTCGTCGACGCGTTCTTGACGATCGCGAGCGAGTACGCCGATGAGGGCTACGGGCGCGACGACCAGCGCTGCAGACGTCAGCGCGGTGCCACCGCCAAGGGCCGCTCCCAGCCCGATTGGTGCCAGCAGGACATCGATGAGGAACGTCCACGCCAGGGGCCGCACGGAGGGCCGCAGGGGATTGCCAAATCCCCATTGCCGGGCGGCGACCACGCCGATGTCGCAGGCGAACTGGGCGGCCAGCGCGAGCAGGTACACCGGAAAACGCGATGCATCGGCCGGACCATGCCCGAACGCAGACAAGACGAGCACCGGGCCGATGCAGTGCATGGCGGCACCGATGAACAGCGGCGACTTCTCGCCGGTCGGACGCCTGAGCACCAGCGACAGGTATTGCGATGCGATCACCAGGATCGGGACGAGCGCCAGCGGAGCGGTGAACAACAAGACGACGAGGACGGGCTCCGTCGGCACCATGCTTCCGGGCTGCGAGGTGTACTCGATCCGGTAGGCGACTGCATGCAGAACGACCAGTAGCGCAATGGCAACGAGTACTCGGCCAGTTGGCCACGACCAATTGACAAGGATTGCGTTGCCCGCAGCGGCCATGACGAAGACGGCGCTGAGCAGCCCCCCCCCGCAATACGTTCACCGTTGGCAGTGGCCATGCCTGCTGATCACTTTGACTTGAACGGATCGACCATCACGTCATCGACGGACCAGTTGGCGCGGGTCCCCGCGGACTGAAACGCAAGCGTCACGAACAGCTCACCGTTGATGTTGCGCACGTTGGGGAACTTCATCGGTTCCGAGGGGGTCCAGCCGTAGCCGTCGTTGGCGACTTCGTACGACTTTGCGTCGGTGCGCGTGCCGTCGGAGACGGTGACACGCACGATGAGCTTGGCACCCTGCACGCCCGGGTGGCGGATGAACAATCGGAGCGAGTCCTCTCGCTCGGCAACGCAAAACGTCGCTGATGTGAGGGTTGCGCCGGGGTCGAGGCGAGCAGACAGGCGATCGAACCAGCCGTTGACCCGCCAAGGCTCGTTGTCCCACACCAGCGACGCACGGTTCGCAGCGGTCCAGCCTCGCGACCCGCCCTCGAAGTCGCCGTTGTTCACCAGGAAGTAGTCGTTGTAGTCTCCCCACTGCGAGAAGGCGGTCGACAATGAGCGCGCCGCGCACGGATCGACAGCCGCGCGAGCGTCGAGTGGGGCGGCTACTCCGACCGCGAGCATTGTGACGGCGATGACGGAGGAACCGACCCGAGCCTTGCAGGAGGAGCCCCGTCGGCGCGCTTCGGTCAAGATTCTCTACCCGACTGCCGCCTGAAGTGCTGATGCCTGCTCGTTGAGTGGTATATGTCTCGGGGGGATGCAGCAGAATGCGGTCGCCGGTTACTCAGAGCGGCAGTATCCCACGAAAGCTGGGCAACGTCCCGCCTCCGCTGGAACTTGGCCCGGTTCGAGGGGGATCGCCACTTCGTCGACGAGCGGACCGACGCGCTCGGCATGCGGTGCCAATGCGGCAAGATCGAAGCCGTACAGTGCGGCCGCATTCCCGGCCAGCATCTGGGTGACTTCGACGCGGTCGAATCCGCCGTAGGCCTGGCGGAGAGCTTCGGTGGAGAACGGGAAGCTGGCTTCCTTATGCGGGTAGTCACTGCCCCACATGATCCGGTCGACGCCGACGACCGTGCGCGCCGGCATCTCGGAACGGCGCATGAAGCTGGCGGCGACGTGGCACTGGCGGGCCCAGTACTCCGACGGGGTGAGGGAGAGGTTGGCCATCACCGGGCCGCCCCAGATGTGCTCCTGCGAGCCGACGGCGTGACGCATCCGGTCGAAGAAATAGTCAAGGCGCGCCAGCTCATCGGGGCACCCAGGCCGTGCCCTGCTCAGTGAACACGAGTTGTAGCTTCGGGTGCCGTTCCAACGCGCCCGAGATCAGCAGGTGAGTGAGGGCCCGGTGCGAGAACCAGGTGACCTCCAACAGGAAGATCACCACCGACTCGGGGGTGGTGCCCATCGGCGGGTTGGCGCTGCCCCCGTGGTGGTTGACGGGCATTTCCAACTCCTCGCACACGGCCCACAGCGGCTCGTAGTACGACGAGTCGTGGAGTTGCGGCAAGAACGAACCGGGGGGAACGCCGGGCAGGAGCACGCCACCGAACAAGCCGTGGTCGCGCGCCCAGCGAACCTCGTCAACCGCCGAATCGATGTCGTGGAGCAGAATCTGGGCGATACCGGCTCGGCGTCCGGGCGCGTCGGCGCAGAAGTCGGCCAGCCAGCGGTTATGCGCCTTCAACCCGGCCCATCGCCGATTGAGATCACCGGAATCGGCCGATGGCGGCTGGGCCGTGAGCGACGACGACGGATAGAACGGTGGGATGGTGTTCGGGTAGATCACCTCGGCGACGATGCCGTCGCTCTCCAAGTCCCTGAGCCGTCGCGCCGAGTCCCAGTTGCGGGCCCCGTCGTCGCCCTTCAGATCGTCATACGGGTTCACGAACGTTGGTAACCAGGCGTCGAAGTCGTCGTGCCAGGCCCGTTCGAGGTACGGCCGATAGTCACCGATTGCTCCACCGCCGTGGCAGTCGGCCGAGATCACCGTGTATCGCTCGTTCGAAGTCATCACCATAACCTCCTAGTCATCCCACTGCTCATTCCGGCTTTTCGGAGCCCACGACCCACATGGCAAAGAACTGCGAGCCACCACCATAGGCATGGCCCAAGGCCTTGCGGGCTCCGTCGATCTGGTGCTCGCCGGCCGTGCCCATCACCTGCATCGCGGCCTCGCCGAAGCGGATCGTGCCACTGGCTCCGATCGGGTTGGTCGACAACACCCCGCCCGAGCAGTTGACCGGCAGCTTGCCAACCATCTCCGTGTGGCCATCTTCCACCCAGCGCCAGCCGTCGCCCTTGGGGGCGAACCCGAGGTTTTCGAGCCACATCGGCTCGAACCAGGCGAACGGCACGTACATCTCGACGACGTCGATCTCCTCGGCCGGGTTCGTGATCCCCGCCTTGCGCCACAGGTCGGCGGCGCACATCTCTCCGGCGAGGGGGCTGATCGTCTCGCGTCCGGCGAACTGGGTCGGCTCCGACCGCATCGCCGTCGCGTGCACCCATGCTTTCGGTCCGTTGTGGGCGTCGGCGGTCGCCTCGTCGGCGAGCACCATGGCGAAGGCCCCATCAGACGACGGGCAGGTCTCGACGAAGCGCACCGGGTCCCACAACATCGGGCTTTCCAACGCCTTCTCGAGGGTGAGGCCCTCGTCGTGCAGGTGGGCGTAGGGGTTCTTCAGCGCGTTGGCGCGGTCTTTGACGGCGACCGTGCAACCGATATGTCCAGGGGCCCCCGAACGTTTCATGTAGCCCCGGATGATCGGGGAGAAGTAGCCACCGGCGCCGGCGTGAACGGGCATGCCAAAGGGCATCGGCACCGACAACGCCCACATCGCCGAGCCGTCGGACTGCTTCTCCCAGCCGATGGTCAATACCCGTTGGTGCAGGCCGGCCATCACATGCTGGGCGGCGACGATTACCGTCGAGCCGCCGACTGAACCAGCGGTGTGGACGCGGAACAGCGGCTTGCCCTGGGCGGCGAGCGCGTCGGCCAGCCACAACTCGGGCATCATCACACCTTCGAGCATGTCGGGGGCCTTGCCGATGACGATCGCATCGATGTCGGCCATCGTCAGCTGGGCATCGTCCAATGCCCGGTCGACGGCCTCACGGACCAGGCCGGCGATCGAGACGTCGGCCCGGCACGATGTGTGCTTCGTCTGACCGGTACCAATGACAGCGCAGCGCTCGGCCATTTCAGTCACCCTCCATCACACACACGAGATTCTGTTGCAGCAGCGGACCCGACGACGCGTGCCCGAGCACCCGGTCGGCCGTGCCACCCATCACCCGGTTGGCCGCTTCCGCAATGCGCAACAGCCCGGCGGCCATCATCGGGTTGCCACACAGCGGGCCTCCCGACGGATTGACCGATGTGGCCGAGGGGTCGATACGCATCTCCCGATGCAAAATCAGCTCCTGATGCGTGAACGGGGCATGCAGTTCGGCCACATCGAGTTTGTCGTTGTGGGCTCCGGCGGCGTGCGCGGCAAGCCGAGCCGACGGTGCGCCCGTCAGGTCGCGAGCCCCGATGTTCTGCATGTCGATGCGGTGCTCGATGCCTCGAATCCACGCCGGACGTTCGCACAACGAGCGGGCCAGATCGCCTCCGGCGATGACCATCGCCACCGAGTTGTCGGCGACCGGCGGGCAGTCGTGGGCCCGCAACGGATCGCTGATGCGGGGCATGGCGAGCAGTTCGGCGATGGTGTGGTGCCCGGTGACCAGGGCATTCGAGTTGTTCGTGCCGTCACGGCGGGAGCGGGCGGCGATGGCGGCCATCTCGGACTCTGTGATGATGCCCCGTTCCAGCAGCACCCGCGCCTGCATAGCGGCGATCGAGCGCTCGTCGGGCCACAACGGCCCGACGACGTAGGGGTCGAGTTGTAGCGACATGATCCGGTTGATGTCGCCCGACGACGACTTGCCGTTGGCGAACACCACCGCCGAGTCGCAGTCGCCGAGTTGGATCTTGATCCACGCCTCGTACAGCGCCCACGCCCCATCCATCTCGACGTGGCTCTCGACGATCGGCGGGAACGCCCCGATCGCGTCGACCGCCGAGACGAAACTGAACGGCTGGCCGACCATGTAGTCGCACGACCCATGGCACCAGAACCCGATGTCGCGCCGATCGAGCCCCGACGCAACGACGGCTGCGTCGATCACGGGCACCATCAGTTCGACCGACGTCTTGTTGGTGTCGACCTCCATCACCGACTGGCTGGTGGCGATGATCGCTACGTCTCGCATCAGCGATCACCCGCTTCGATGTCGAGATCGGGCTCGCCGGTTGGACGGAAGTGATCGATATTCTCCAAGGTCGGCCCCCACTCGGCCCGGTCTTTCCAGACCGGTTCGACCCGCATGCCAATGCGTACCTCGGCGGCATCGCACCCGAGCACCAGGTGACTGACCGACATGTCGGCATCATCGAGCTTGATATTCGCAGCGACATAGGGAATCGGGATCTTCTGGCCGAGGAACGGCACATTGACCACACAGAAGGTCGTGATGGTGCCGCGTGGCCCGACCTCCACTTCTTCGGCCAAGGCCCGAGCGCACTTCGGGCAGGTTCCGTTGCGTGGGGGGAAGTAGACGAGCGAGCACGACGGGCAGCGATTGCCGATCAACCGGCCTTCGAGGAGCCCGGCGAGATGTGACGACGAGTTCGGTCCGGCCGAGTAGCGGTAGCTGATCGTGATCGGGGTGCGGACCTTGAGGACCGGCCCGGGCTCCGCAAACGCCGCGCTCATGCCGCGTCGTCCAATTCGTCGTCGACGGGCATCTCGTCGACGATCGGCAATTCGTCGACCGGCAACTCGTCAACCGGTCTGGCTTCGACGGCGACCGGGTCGAAGCAGACAATGTCGGTGATCCCGGTGCCTCGCTCGGCCGCCCATCGCACCCGCACTCGCATCCCGGTTTCCATGTTGTCGGCCGAGCCAGCATCGACGGCATGGAGAAAACCGTGACCGGCACCGTCCAAACGGATCAAGGCCCAGGCAAACGGATGATCGAGCGGGTTGCCCTCGACCGGTGACGGCTGCCACGACCACGTCGTCACGGTCCCCTCGGAGCCGACGGTGACCCACTCGGTGCAGGCCGCCCCGGTGACCGGATCGAACTCGATGGGCGGTACATAGACCGCGCCATCCGCGCCGCGGGTGCCTTCGATCTGCCTATCGCGCAATCCGGTGAAGAACCGTCCATAGGTCGCACCGAGAGTGCGTCCATAGGGGTAGCTCAATACCAACGGGGCGGTGAAACAACCGTCGGCGGCGATGGTGTACTCGCTCGTCGCTCCAGCCATACCCCGAGGTTTACCAGATGACATGGTTCACCTGACGACCCGTCAGATTTCTGCGGGGCCAACGTCAGCCGAGCGGCCAGCGGTGGGTGATGTATTTCTGCTTCTCGGGATCATTGGCCGCGAATAGGTGGGTGAGGTTGTTGATGCGGGCGTAGAACATCGGCTTCTTGACCAGGTTCGTAGAGACCTTGCCTTCGGTGGTCTTCGACTTCACCTCGACCTTTACGGTCGCGTCGATGGGGAACGGACTGGGCTTCGCGTGGATTCGACAGACGTCCTCGCCGTCGACCGTCGAGATGGTCATGGTCAACGTGGCGACGGCGGCGGCACCGAGCGCTGCGATCAGTACCGAGTTGACCATCAGTTCGAACTGGTCGGTGTCGGACTTGCCTTCCTTGCGAACTCCGACGTAGTCGAGTTCGAGCCCGAAGACGCTGCCGTCATCGGCGACGCCGAGAAGCAGGGTGCCTCCGTCGTACGAGTTGAGGAACGCGGCGACGGTCTTCACCGCCGATGTCTCGACGAGTGGTGACTTCAGGCCGGTTGACGAATCGGTCCGGAACGTCGACTTGTACTCCAACCACTTGTCCTCGCCCCGTCCGATCAGCTCGCCGACCGGGCAATGCTCCTGGCGAGCAACCTTGGCCTTCGTCTGGATGAGCGGGCCAACGACATCAAGCAACGCGGCGGCGTAAACGTCGTCGCCAACGAACTTCTTGACGAACTCCGTGGCGTCGGTGGCCTGGTCGATGATCCCCTCTTGGAGCTGCGGCTTGAGCACAAGCTTGAACGCCGTGCTGTCATTCACTGCCGCGGCCTGCTGCAACGTCTCGTCGCCAGACAACTGATCGATCAGCACTCTGACCTGGTGATCCTTGGCGATATCACCGCCGAAACGGTCGTTGAGTTCCGCGATGATCTCGGACAGCGGAATCTCCTCGGGTGCCCGCTGCTTGCCGCCGAGAGTGCTCGGCGGCTCGACCATCCCGACATCGGGGTCGAGGGCGATCCGGCCCGCAAACGTGATCTCGGTCGCGAGATGGGTGAGGTCGACCTGGTCGCCGATGTCGAGCGCCGACTCGGCGTCGCGTCGTAGGAACGGGGCCAGCGCCCGGCAGAACAGGTAGTCGCGTTCCAGCTTGACGTCCCCGAACTGGGCGATCTGCGACAGATACGAATAGGTGTTCACGAACCGCTTCAACGCGTCGCGGAACAACTCCCGCTCCTGTTCGTCGAGATCGTCGGCGAACCGGGACTTGGCCGGCTCCAACATCGGATGGATACGGCCCGAATCACTCGGGTCGTCGAGCAGCACCCGCACGAACGCTTCGGCTTCCTCGGCATACACGACCCCGAACTCGCTCATCTGATGATGGGCGTCGTACATCAGGTTCGGATCGGTCGGCGGGCTGACCGTCTGCACGTACCACGGCGCGAACGACTTCCGGATGGACTCGGCGTCGTTGCGGAAATCGAGCACGAACGTCGAATCCTTGTCGGGGTGCCGCCGGTTCAACCGCGACAACGTCTGCACCGCCGCCAACCCCGACAGCGGCTTGTCGACGTACATCGTGTGCAACTTCGGCTGATCAAACCCGGTCTGATACTTCTCGGCGACCACCAAGATCTGGTACTTGTCGGAGTCGAACTGCTTCGGGGTCTGCGATTCGGGGAAGCCGTTGATCTTCGTCTCGGTCCACTCCCCGCTGTCGTCGCGCAACGAACCCGAGAAGGCGACGAGTACCCCGACGTCACCAATCCCGTTGTCGCGGCAGTACTTCTTCAACGCATCCCCGTACCGCAGCGCGTGCATCCGCGACGCCGTGACCACCATCGCTTTCGCCTGCCCGCCGACCTTCGAGGCGACATGGGTGCGGAAGTGGTTGATGATGATGTCGGCCTTCTGGCCCAGGTTGTGCGGGTGGAGGTTGACGAACTTGGCGATGGCCACCTTTGCCTTGGCCGGGTCGTACTCCGGGTCGTCGCTGATCCGCTTCTCGATGTTCCAATATGTCTGATACGTCGTGTAGTTGGCCAGCACGTCGTGGACAAAGCCCTCCTCGATCGCTTGGCGCATCGAGTACAGATGGGACGCCTCGAACTTCCCCGTCATTGGGTTCTTCGCCCCGAACAACTCCAATGTCCGCGACTTCGGCGTCGCGGTGAACGCGAAGAATGACAGGTTCTGTTGCCGACCCCGGGCGGCGATCTCGGCCGCCAACTTGTCCTGCACCGGGTCTGGAAGCTCGTCAATGTGCCCGATCTCGGCCGCCTCGGCCTGAGCGAGGGCCAACTCCTCGTCGCCTACCTTCGTGCCGAGCACCTTCTTCAGTTCCTTCGATGCCTCACCCGACTGCGACGAATGGGCCTCATCGGCGATCACCGCATACCGACGGTTCGGGAGTTCGGCGACCTTCGTCAACACGAACGGGAACTTCTGAATCGTGGTCACGATGATCCGTGCCTGCGAACCCGACAACGCGTCGGCCAACTGCTGGGAGTTGTCGTCGATCTTCTGGACGACACCGGCGACCTTCTCGAACTGGGCGACCGTGGCCTGTAGTTGCTTGTCGAGCACCACCCGGTCGGTGATCACGATCACCTTGTCGAACACCTTCACGTCGCCGTCGTGCAAGCTCGACAATCGGTGCGCCAACCAGGCAATCGTGTTCGACTTCCCCGACCCCGCCGAGTGCTGCACCAGATAGTTGGTGCCCACCCCGTCGGTAAGAACCCGCTGCTCAAGCTGTACAACAGCGTCCCACTGATGGAACCGTGGAAAGACGATGTCGCCGGTGCGCTTCAACCCCTTCTTCGTCGGCTCGACGTGGACGAACCGGGCGAGAATGTCGAGCCACGCGTCACGCGCCCACACCTGTTCCCACAGGTACGACGTGCGGAAACCTGCCGGGTTCGGCGGGTTTCCCGCACCGTTGCCGTCGCCACGGTTGAACGGCAGAAACCGGGTGTTCGTGCCATCGAGGCGGGTCGTCATCCACACCGACTCGGTGTCGAGCGCGAAGTGGACGACTGCCCGGCGCGACAAGGTCAGGTTCCTCTGGTCGCGGTCGGTCTGATACTGCCGCTTGGCGTGCTCCGCCGACTGACCCGTCAAGTGGGTCTTCAACTCCGCCGTCGCCACCGGTATGCCGTTGACGAACAGGCACAGATCGAGCGTCTTGGTGCCCTTCGCCTCGTAGGGCAACTGGCGGGTGACCGTCAAGCGGTTGGCCCGGTACCGGGCTTCCGTCTCGGGATTCAATCCCCGAGCCGGCCGCAGGTACATCAACCGGACCGTCGTACCCAGGTAGTCGACGCCCGATCGCAGCACCTCGATGATGCCCCGATCGTCGAGCACCTTCGCCACCCGCTCGGCGAATGCGCGCTGGGCCGCATCGGCATCACCGCCGTGGAGGATGACCAGCTTCGACCATTCGTCCGCCTGCGTGTCGCCGATGAATGCGAAGAGTTCGGCCGTGTCGAGCCCGAGCGTCGGACTGAAGTGCTTCACTCCCGACTGGGCACCGTTCTTGGCCAGCGCATACCCACCGGGCCCGACCAGCGAAGCAACAATGGCCGCCTCGAAGTCAGCCTCTTTCGGCCCGCTCATCGCCGAGACCCCTACGCCGTGAGTTCCTCGACGGTCGAACGCATCGTCATCACGGCCCGCGGAGTCACGGTCGGATAGTACAGCGGACGATTACGGACACCGGCGCAGTACCGGCGGTTTGCCGTTCGTGACACCCGCTCGGATGTTCTCGGTGCCTCACCGGCCGACGGATCGATACCGCATCTGGCGGGGTGGGTGGGCACGACTCGAATGGCAAAATCCAAATCCAGCGAAGCTTCTGACCTGGATACATTCCCCGATACGACTCACATTGGAGGTCGTTTCGTCAGATGCGTACGATCAGCGAACTTCGCTGGGATTCGATCCGCCCGCAGACCTTCGTCCGAACATCCGCGCCGCAGTCTGTAGGCACTCGGCTGAATGGGTAGCGGCGGTCACCTGAGCGTTGGTGCTTTTGCGCGGAGCGGTCCGGCGCCGTTCCGAGTTGGTCGAGGGTTCCGAGATGACATGCAAGCTGTTCTCCACCTCGTCGACCAACACGACACCGCCGACAGCCTGTCTGATCGGCAGCAGCAGATTGACGGGCCGAAAATCCCGCGGCCACGACTGAGTCGAACCGCCAGGGGTCGGGGTCGGCCGGCTCTCACGTCGCCGCCATGGAATCTCTGACTTTCACCCGGGAGTTGGCTGGTGCGTCGGGTGGCCGGTCGGTGACCGCAGGTTAGGCCGAGGCTTGGGCGGGGGGTGGTTCGGCGGGGGGTGGTTCGGTCAACTCGGTGCCGTCGGGTCGGTAGACGTGCCAGTGGCCGGTGGTGTCGCGTCGGGTGGTGTAGCCGCGGTTTTTGGCTCGGTTGTGGCGGGGGCAGGCGGGTGCCCCGTTGACCGGCGCGCTGATTCCGTTGGTTGACCAGGGTTGCAGGTGGTCGGCTTGGCATCGGCTGGTGGGCAGGTCGCATCCCGGCCACAAACATCGTTGGGCGTGCAGCATCACTGCTTGTCGGGCGGATCCGGTGAAGAGTCGTTGTCGGCGTCCGAGGTCGATGACGGTGCCGGACGAGTCGTAGACGACCCGCCGCACATGCCCGATCAAACTGGCGATCAGTATGTCGTCGGGGTGGAGCAGGGTGCCGTTGCCCGTTTCGCACCGCCGGGTGTACGGGTCGGTCGGTGCGGTGGCGGGTGCCGCGCCGGGGGACCGGCGGACCAGTGGTGCGTCGGGGTCGGTCATCAGTTGGGCGAGGTGGTTTTCGTACGTTTGTTGGTCGACGACGATGTTGACGGTCGGTTCGGGTATGCGGGCGTCGATTGAGGCGCCGGCGGCGGCCCGGAAGATCGCGGCGATGGTGTCGAAGCGGCGTTGGGCGTCGGTACGACCAAGTTGTACGGCGGTTGGGTTGGGGCCGTGTTCGGTGACGGCGGCGTCCCAGTCGGTGAGGAATTCGGCGGTGCGGAACCGCTCGAAGATTTCGAGCATTTCGTTGGCGACCGCCGCGGTGCCGCCTTCGGCGCGTAGATGCAACCCGGCTTCGGACTCATGCAGCGACGCGTCACGCAGGTCGTGGTTGCGGGCGCGGTCTTTGTAGGCACCGTCGGGATCGGCGAGCAGTTGCCAGCGTTGGACGCACAGTCTGAAGTCGGCGAACGGGAGCGTGGCGGCGTGGTGGAGCAGGGTGGGGGCGATGTCGGCGAGGTGGTCGCCGCATCGGGGGTTGCGACGCGCTTTGGCGAGTTCGGATGCTTGGGTGATACCGATTTGGCCGGTGTGGAGCATCTCACCGGACGCCGGGATTTCGTGGAGGAGTTGGCCGAGCCGGACCAGGTGGGATGCGTCGATGTCGGAACAATTCGTGTGGGCTTTCATCCACCCGCGGATCGACGCGTGACAGTCGATGCGATGAACATTGTGCCGGGCGGCGAAGTTGACGAGCCCGGCGAGCTTGGCTTCGATCGCTCGGCGTTGCTGGTCGAGTTCCCGAAACGCGACAGCAAGTCCTCGGTGGTCATAGTCATTCAGCTCGTCCAGGAATTCTGCGAACATATGTACGATTCTACGCCATCCCGACGCAGGAAACAAGCCTCTACCAGCACTTTAACACAATTTCATGGGGCGTAGGTGGAGGTTCGCGATCACCGTTCAAGTGAGCAATGGACTCACGCCGCCACGCCAGGAATCTCCAACTCACCTGTCACCGCAGCCGTGATCAAGGCTTGCCGTCGCTCGACGAGAAGGTTGATCTGCCTTCTCAACGCAGTGCCCATACTGCGTCGATACCCATCTGACCGGACCGCGAGTTGGTATCGTCGCTCCTGCTCGGCGGCTTCGAGAGCTGGAATTCGCATGCTCAGCAGGGTGGGTTCATTCACGTTGGCAAGCGTCGCTCTCGTGGACTGGCTATCGAGCTGTTGTCGGTATAGACCAATCTGAAACAACTGTCCAAGAAACTCCGACGACAGGTGGGGACCAGTCCGGATCGCTATTGAGTCACTGCCACAGAGCCATCCGGCTGAGGCAGCCGAGACGACGGCTGCTCTCCCAACGTCGCCCTTGCGCCCCATTACGATGTCGCCCTCATCGAGTCGGTGGCGCGCCAGCCTCGATGCCACTTCTGCGGGCACCGTGATGTGATTCTCGGGAGAAAGTCGACCCTCCCTGATATGAGTGGGATTGATCAGCGGCACACCCCCCCTCGACGTATTCGCTGGCCGCAAGAACGGTCCCGAACGGACCGGTCAGCACCGAGCCGCCGTACTGGCGAAGTGTCTTGCTTCGCCCAACCCGCCAGTCGCCGAGCGTTTCCAGCAACGATGCCTGATGCCACTCGTCGAGGAGTTCGATCATGCGGCGCTTCTTGGTGATGAGGGCGTCGATGCGTGCGGTCTCGGTGTCGAGGTAGTCCGCGATCGCACGCTGCTCCTCTGCTGGCGGCGTCGGTATTCCGAGGCGCTCGATTACCTCGGTCTTCAGCCCGTATCGGGTCACGCCGGTGGCACCGACCTCAAGTTCGCGACGGACTCCCGTTGAACTCATAGCCCAGTACAGAAACCGCCCTTCTGCCACCGAGTGCCTCGGTCGAAGAATCGCTAGGTGATATCCACATACAAGGTCCGGCGCCGTCGAGTCGACGAAGGCAGGTATTCCGATGTCGTTCGCAGTTTCAGAGTCCTTCGTGATGACTACATCGTTGGCTTGAAGTCGAAATCGGCGTACTTGCTCGGCGGTGGCGGTGGCACGCATGAGCGACGGAGACGGCGCGATTCGATCGCCGTAGTACACGTCGGTGTAGTTGCAGAGCTGCACTGGCAGGCCAACATCGTCGGACTTCTTGTCGACATTGCTCACGGCCACGGACGCCAGTCGCTTGAGCGGTTGCACCGGCCAGTAACTCACACCGTGACCTCGTTCAGCAGCGCTTGGATCTCAGCTTCGAGGGCCTTGATTTCGGCGTCGATTTCCTCGAGGGGTCTGGGTGGGACGTACATGTAGAAGTGGCGGGTGAGTGGGATTTCGTAACCGATCTTGGTCTTGCCGTAGTCGACCCAGGCGTCGGGGACGTAGGGCTTGACCTCGGTGTCGACGTAGTGATCAATGGCGGCGCGGTAGTCGGGGGTGTTGAGCCGTTTGGTCGGGTCGGTCTCGAAGGCGAGTCGCACGGCGGGCAGGGGGACGTTTTCGTTGTCGCGGACGTCGGGGTCGGGGAGGGGGTTTGCCCTTGGCGTCGGTCTGGGCGGGGGCGTCGGGGTCGCGGACGGCGAGGGCGTCGACGACGGCGTTCTCAATCGGCTTGGCGTGGGCGCCGAGATCTTTCAGTACCTGAGCGACACGTTTGCGGAGGTCGCTGCCGTCGGCTTGCCACTCGACTCCACGAAGGCCACTGACCGCGTCGAGCAGTGCCGTGCGGACTTCGTCGTCGAGTTTGGCGAGCTTCCTGTCGGCGGCAAGTACCGCCAGGGTGTCGTCGGTGACGGTGTAGCGCAGCCGCAGGGGGCGTTCGACGGTGATCCGCATGAACCCGAATGCTTCGTTGGGGAAGATTTTGGAGCGGTCGTTGTCCTCGAACTCGCCGTAGAGGCGGACGATGTCGGCGATCTGGTCGGCGGGGATCTGCTTGCGTTTCTCACCGAGACTTTTGCGCATCTTGGTGAACGACTGGCGCTCGTCGTTGAGCTGCACCTTGCCGCGCCGCTTCGACGACTTGCGGTTGGTGACGATCCAGAAGTAGGTCGAGATCCCGGTGTTGTAGAACAGATGGTCGGGCAGGGCGACGACCGCGTCGAGCCAGTCATGTTCGATGATCCAACGGCGGATCTCGCTCTCGCCCGACGCGGCCGCGCCGGTGAACAGTGGGGAGCCGTTGAAGACGATTGCCAGGCGGGAGCCACCCTCCTCGGGGCGTTTCATTTTCGAGATCATGTGTTGCAGGAACAAGAAGCTGCCGTCGTTGATCCTCGGCAACCCGGCCCCGAATCGGCCGGAGAAACCCTTGGCACCATGCTCGCCGCGGACCTCGTCCTCGACCTTCTTCCACTCCACCCCGAACGGCGGGTTGGCCAGCAGATAGTCGAACGTCGCCCCCTCGTGGCCGTCTTCCGAGAACGAGTTCCCGAAGGCGACGTTGTCGGCGTTCTGGCCCTTCAACATCATGTCCGACCGGCAAATCGCGTACGACTCCGGGTTCAGCTCCTGCCCGTAGACCACGAGCGTCGCCTTCGGGTTGAGCCTGCGGACATGGTCCTCGGCGACCGACAGCATCCCACCGGTGCCGCATGCCGGGTCGAAGATCGTCTTGGCGATCCCTGGGGTGGCCAGCATTTTGTCGTCCTCATCGAACAACAGGTCGACCATCAGGTCGACCATCAGGCGGATCACTTCACGCGGGGTGAAATGCTCACCCGCCGTCTCGTTGGAGAGTTCCGAGAAGCGCCGGATCAGTTCTTCGTAGAGGTAGCCCATCTCGATGTTCGAGACCACGTCGGGGTGCAGGTCGATCGAGGCGAACTTCGACAGCACCTTGTACAGCAGGTTCGCCTTGTGCAGCTTGGCGATCAGGGTGCCCAGCTCGAACCGCTCCAGGATGTCACGCACCTGCGGTGAGAAGCCGGCGATGTACTGCGCCAGGTCGTCGGCGAGGTGCGCGGGGTCGGCGAGCACCGTGGTCAGGGTCGAAGGTCGAGATGTTCCACAGACCCTTTACATCCGAGTGCCGCTCCAGGAACGGGGCGAAGTTGTCGAACGAGTCCTTTACCCGGGCGTATTCGGCGAGCATTGACGCCTTGCGTGGCTCGAGCACGCAGTCGAAACGACGCAATACCGTCAACGGCAAGATCACCTTGCCGTACTCCGACTGCTTGTAGTCACCGCGCAGCAGGTCGGCAACGCTCCAGATGAAGGCGGCGTGGTTGTTGACCCGCTCGCTGTTTACGCCTGAGTCTGTAGCAGCCATGGCCCTCGTCGATCTCTCCGACGGCTCCACGGTCGGAGCCACTCTGCCGGGCAAGCGCCTGATCGTAGTGAGTCGACTTCGCGGCCGCCTATTGCCCGGGCGGAGTGGCCGGCTCAAATGAATCGCCTACCCAGCGACCTGCGCCGATCTGACGACCCGTCAGATTTCTGCGGGGCCTGCGTGCCATGCTTGCCGTATGCCGATGCTCATTCTGCGTTACGACCTGCGACTTCCACCCGAGGGCACTACTCCCACAGCGGTGACCGGAGCCGGTCAGTACGCAGCGATGCTCGAACAATGTCGCTGGGGCGACCGCCTCGCCGTCGACATGGTGGTCGTCTCGGAGCATCACGGGGCACCCGATTCGTTCATGTCGGCTCCGTTGACGATCGCCGCGGGCATCCTCGGGGCCACGTCGAAGGTCAACGTGAACGTCTCGGCGCTGCTGGCGATCATGCACAACCCGATCCGTCTGGCCGAGGAACTCGCCGCCATCGACTTGATGTTCCCCGGTCGGCTCTCGGTGATCCTCGGCACGGGGTATCGCCAAGAGGAGTTCGACATGCTCGGGATCACCTTCAAGGAACGCAACGAGCTGCTCGAATTGTGCGTCAATACCATCCGCCAGGCGTGGACCGGCGAGTACTTCGAGTACGAAGGTCGGCAAGTGCGCGTGACGCCCACACCCGCGACGCCCGGCGGGCCGATGATGATGCTCGGCGGTTCGTCGGAGCAGGCCGCCCGCCGCGCCGCTCGGCTGCGGTGCATCTTCACCTCGGCGATCGGCACGCCGTCACTCGGCGAGGCGTACTACGACGAATGCGCCAAGGTCGGCTTCCAGGGTTACGCGTCGTTGCCCCACGGCGCGGGGTTCATTCACGTCTCAATGGACCCCGAACGGGACTGGGAGCGCATCGCCCCCTACGCCTTCCACGAAGCTCGCACCTATGCGTCGTGGCAGCGCAAGGGCCAGTCCTCGTCCGTCACCGTCAAGAACGCCGAGACGATCGACGACCTCAAGGCCTCGGGGGTGTATCAGGTGCTCACCCCCGATGAGTTCGTCGAGCAGTGGCAGACCGGCAGCCCGTTCGGTGGCATGGTGCTTCACCCGTTGATGGGCGGAATCCCACCCGAGCTGGCCTGGGAAAGCCTCGAACTGATGGAGCACGACGTCCTGCCCCGCATCAAACCCGCCTGATCGGGCGGCGGGCTGCGGTCCAGCGATGGGCCGACTGGCACGGGTCCCTGCCGGTTGTGGATCGGTATCGTGCCGATTCAACGTGTGGTCAGGCAGTCGGCCCGGCCAACGGCGGAGGATGAGATGTTCGGTCGGATTGCTGCCGTGAGTGCGGTGTTGGGTGGGTCTCTGTTCGCGGCTGCACCGGTTCACGCGGGAGTCGCGACTGCCGCGACCGGTCGGGTTTCGATGACCGAGTATCGCCGGGTGATCGATACCCGGCCCGGCGGCTCCACGTTCAACGGCGCGTCGCCAAAGGGGCTCCAGCGAGACCTGCCGCTCCCGGCTGGGTCGGTCGCAGTGGTGACGCTCGTTGCCCAGGACGTCGTCGGTACCGCGGCCATCGGGCCATGCGTAGGGCCTGTGTCAGCCGATGCCGACTTCGTCTTCGAACCGAACGATGTGCTGACGCGACGGGTCAATATCGAGTCACTACCGGCGACGTGTTTGCGCTCTACCGTCGGCGTTCACGTCATCGTTGACGTTGTCGGCACTGTCGCGGCATCACCGACGGCCGGAGGGCTGCAGTATCACCCCGCTGCGACCGAGTTGGTCGTATTCAACGAATCGCAGACCACGGCCACGCCATCTGCGTCCTATCTGATTCCGCGACGCGGGGTTGGCCCGGACAACGGAGCGGTGGTCTATCGAATCGATGCAGTGGGCGACGGCGGCGCAGGATACTTGACGTTGTATGGCTGTGACCTCCCACAACCCAACCGTTCAGACCTGCTTGCCGCCCAAGACCTTCCCGCGTCGAACATCGCCTATGTGGAGACGGGGCACGAGGCGTGTCTGTTCATCAGCGGCCCGCTGACCGTCACGGTGACCGCTCTCGGCTGGCTGGAGCCCGGCGGGACCGACCCCATGAGGCTGCCCCCAACGATCAAGTCCCGTCTGACGGCATTCAGCGCACCAGGTCTCGTGCCGATCGCACCCAAGCGAGTGCTCGACACTCGCCGGGGAATCGGTGCTCCGGCGGCGTTGCTGCGGGCCGGTGGCACCGTTGCGCTCGATCTCAACGCGGTCACGACGATCGACACCACCAGCGTCGTGATGAACGTGACATCCACTGGGTCGACGGGGGATGGGTTCGTCACGGTGTTCCCGTGCGACGATGGCCAACCAGTCGTCTCGAACCTCAATTTCGCCGTTGGCCAGGACATTCCGAATCTCGTCACCGTCAGCCTGGGGGTTTCAGCAAAGATCTGCTTCTTTGCGTCGGCACCGACTCATCTCATCGCTGATCTCGCCGGCACGTTCGAGTTCGACGCCGGTGCGCTTGGAACGGCGACGGCACCACAACGGATTCTCGACACGCGGCGCGGCGTCGGGGCTCCGGCGACCAAGAGCGAGGCAGAGCGGTCCCTGCGCCTTGTCGTCGCCGGACGCAACGGGATCCCGGCTTCGGGTGTGCAAGCGGTCACGATGAATGTGACGGTCACCGCGCCGGACGCAGGGGGATTTCTCACGGTGTATCCATGCGATCAGCCCGTGCCCGATGCGTCGAATCTCAACTTCACAGCGGGGCAGGATGTACCAAACCTGGTGACCGTCAAGCTGGCCGCCGACGGCAGCGTGTGCCTGCGATCGAGTGCCCGTACCCACATCATCGCGGATGTTGCCATGTGGTTCGGAGCTGGCGGGACCGATGGGATGTACGACGTATCGCCGACGCGGGTCCTCGATACCCGTGCCCGTTTCGGTGCCCCGAAGGTTCGACCGGGTGTGGCAGGACCGCTGACGGTCAATTTCGGACCATTGGCCGACGGGCTCACCGACATCCATGCCATCGTGATGAACACGACGGTGACCCGTCCGAGCGCAGCGGGCTATCTGACGGCGTTTCCTTGCGATCAGCCGATGCCCGATGCGTCGAATCTCAACTTCACGGCCAATCAGGACGTGCCCAACCTCGTCGTGGTCAAGACGTCCGCTTCCGATGGCACGGTGTGCCTGGGAGCCTCGGTCCTCACCGACGTCATCGTCGATCTGGCCGGGTTCTTCTCGAGTAGCTCGCTTGAGTTCTGGGAGGAATATCTCGCCGGCGCGTAGGGCTTGGGCGAAGGCCACTACGCGAGAGGACTCCTGACAGGATGGGCGGGTGAGCCACCGCCGATCGACTACGCGCTCACCGGGCCGCTGATCGCATGGGTCGTTTTATCCGTCATGAGCGGGATCGGCGGATTCTGCGGCTCGCGCTCCCGGCCCTGGGCACGTTGGCCGTAGAACCGTTGTATGTGCTGGTCGACACGGCGATCGTCGGGCGCATCGGCACCGATGCGCTCGCCGGCTTGGGCATTGCCTCGACCGTCCTGCTGACGGTCAGCGTGGTCGTCGGGTTCATGGAGTACGGCGTCACCCCTGACGTCGCCTACGCCCACGGTCAGGGCGACGCCCACAAGGCCCGGGTCGCCGCCACCGATGCGTTGTGGCTGACGATGTTACTTGGCCTACCGACGTGCGCGGTCGTCGGGTTGGGGGCGCGGCCGATCGCCGCTGCGCTCGGCGGTACCGGCGCCGTGCTCGATGCGGCGACGACGTATCTGCGGATCAGCGCCCTCGGACTCCCGTTCGTGATGGTCGCCTATGTCGGTCACGGGGTGATGCGAGGCGTCAACAACCTGCGGCGTCCGCTGATCATCGTGTTGGTGGCCAACCTCATCAACCTGATCCTCGAAGTCGTCTTCGTGTGGTGGCTCGATCTCGGAATTGCCGGCTCGGCGTGGAGCACCGTCGTCGTTCAAGCGATGGCCGCGGGATTCTTCCTGGCAGTGCTCAAGCCGCACCTCACGCGGGTACGCCCGGCGTGGCTGCGCGTCAAACCTCTGCTCGTGACCGGCCTACATCTCGGTCTGCGCGGCATCGCCATGTTGGCTGTGTGGATTACGATCACCTCGGTTGCGGCCCGCACCGACACCCCCACCCTGGCCGCGAACCAGATCGCGGCCCAATTGTTCATGTTCCTCGCCCTCGGACTCGATGCGTTGGCGATTCCGGCCCAATCGTTGGTTGCGGGGGCACAGGGGAACGGTGACACCGACGAGGCATTGGCGATCGGTTGGTCAAGTACCCGATTGTCGCTGTGGTGTGCGTGCGGGTTGGCCGTGGTGTTGGCCGCCACGTCTTCGGTCCTGCCCAGGCTGTTCACCAACGACGCCGCGGTGGTCGACCGGGCAACGGGGGCGCTGTTGATCTTGGCGGTCATGCAGTTCCCCGGGGCCATCGCCTTCGCCCTCGACGGGGCCTTGATCGGGGCGGAAGACGAGAAATACCTCGGCCGCGCCGCCGTGATGAACCTGTTGTCGTTCGCTCCGCTGGCGATTGCCACGCTGATCTGGCCTCGGTTGGGAATCATCGGTCTCTGGGGGGCGCAGTTCGTGTGGATGGTGACGCGTGCCGTCGTCAACTCCCGGCGGTGGTCAGGCCGGCGCTGGGTCCAGAACCGATCGACCCGGGCGATCGTGTCCTGAGGGGCGGGGCCTACAGTGAGGCGAGGAGTTCGGGGAGTTCGCCGAGGTGGGTGATGCGGTGGACTCCGGCGGGTGAGTTGGTCCATGGGTCGCCGAAGATGTCGTGCCACACGGGGATCAGCCCGGCGTCGAGCGCGCCGAACACATCGCTCTTGATCGAGTCGCCGACGTAGACGGTGCGGTCGGGGGCAACGCCGAGGTGGTTGCAGACGGTCATGAACGCTTCGGGATGCGGCTTGACCGTGGTATGGGGCGCGGCCAGGCACACCTCGAACCAGTCGTGGAGCCGGAGTCGCTCGGCCTCGGAATCGACCAGGTGATTGTTCGACAGCACCGCCATTCGGGTCTGGTCGAGCAGGGCGTCGAGCGTTGGAACGGTGGTGGGGAAGAAGCCCACCCACAACTCCTCGTCGAATCGCTTGGCCAGCCGGGCGACCTCGTCGGCCGACAACCAGTCCAGCACCGTCGGCCAGATGGTCTCTCTGCGGTGGTGAAGCGCCCAGGTATTGCGGTGCCAGACATGGGTGCCGTCGGGCGCCGTCAGCCAGAGTTCGCGGCGGCAATAGTCCAACAATGCATCCGCGCAACGTTCGTCAACCGTCTCGGCTAAACACGCCGAGACCGAGGAATACCAGTCGATCAGCGTGTCATCGAGATCGAAAACGACCGCGTCGAAGGAGGGGTGAGCCAAAGGTACGAATCGATCAATCGGTTATTCGTGGATCACGACGCGGCTGCCCATCGGCATGTAGTTCTCGGCCCAAATCATGTCCATGGCACTGTTGGTCACCCGGATACAACCATGTGATGCCGGGTAGTTCGGCACGTTCGGGGCCCCGTGGACCGCAACGCCGCCTACGACGAAACGGGGTCGATACAGCGTTCCCAGCGAACCTTCATAGCGAGGTTCGTCCGACACTCGGTACACCCGGTACGAGCCGGTCGGGGTGTAGGCGGTGCCGGACTCGCGGGCACCGGGGACCTTTTTGTTCGGCTCGTCGTAGGTGTAGTTACCGCCGGTCGAGACGTGAATCACCCACACGGTCTGGCCGCCGCGCACGATGTAGAGCACCTGGTGACCCTTGTCGACCTCGAGGTAGTCGCCGGCGCCCAAGCTCGGGCCCGGTACACACAACGAGGTGTTGATCCGCGACGCGGTGAGTTCGTCGATCTTCCCGGTGGTCGGTAGGTCGTTGAGGAATTGGAACGCCATCACCGACTGGGTGGTGGTGCTGCCGTAGTTGCCGTCGGAGCCGGCGTTCCAGTAGCCGAGGTCGCGTAGGCGTGTCTGGGCGTTGGCGACCGCCGATGGCGACGAGCCGATCGTGATGCCGGCCACCGGGTTGGGGGCGAACCCGACGCAACCCGCCGGGGTGGGGTTGACGTTCTGCGGGGCACCGAACGGCGACGCGGCGAGGGCTCCAACGTAGTAACCGGCGACATCGGCCAGCACATGACCGCCGCCTTCGAGGAAGACGTCGAAACCGCGAGCCGAGACGGGGACAGTGGCGTGATTGGGCAGCGTCTGGGCCGCCCGAGTGAGATTGATGTTCGAGGTCGTCCGACTCTTGACGGCCGGGTCGTTGGCCCCGGCCGGGGTAACGCTGGCGTAGCCCGACTGGAGCGAATCGGTCACCGTCACGTTGAGCACAACGGCGGCGACATCGGCCCTGTTGATCGCCGGGTTGGTAGTGACGGGGACCTCGGCGTTCCAGTTGGGCAACAACATGCCGGCGACCCCACCGGGGCTGAGCAGTGCCCGTCGAGTATCGAGAAAGCGGGTAGGCGAGGCCAGCGGGACGAACAAGCCTGCGCCGTCGACCGGGGCGGCCGCACCCGTAAACGTGCCGATGAGATCGACGATCAGCTGACCGCCGGTCTCGCCGTAGACGTTGAAGTTGCCGGTCGCATCGAGCGGGACAATGACCTGGTTGGCCGCAGTGTGCAGGTATCCACGCGAGTTCAGGTTCGACGCGTTCGGACGGGTTTGGCCCGCAGGAAACACCGTCCAATATCCAGCGGAGTTGGCAATTGTCGTGACGTTGAGCACTGCGGCGGAGGCTCCGGCTCCGTTGGGCACAGTCACCGTGCGGACTTCGTCGGCGGCGATCGCACCCGCTCCTGGGGAGCGGGTATCGAGGATGCGCTGCGGGCTCGCCAGCGGGACAAACCGTCCGGCCTTCGAAGTGGCTGCGGGGGCATAGTAGCCAAGGAAATCGACCAACAGGTTGCCGCCGGCGGAGCTGAAAATGTCGACGATGCCGCTGGCCCCAACCGGGACGGTGACGAGGTTGGGGATCGCCAAAGCGTCGCCGTCGAGCGCGGCCCGCTCGTCGATGTTCAGGTTTGATGCATCGGGAAGCCCCCCGTCGTGAGGAAAGACGGTCCAGTACCCAGGAGCGGAAGGTCCGAGTGCCGTGATGTTGAGCACCGCGGCTGTCACCCCACTGCCGGGGGCCGGTCGAGGAGCCGCTCCGGTCAAGGTCACCGACACCGTCTGGCCCTCGCCGATCGGCCCGGTCGTCCGCGTATCGAGCAGTCGTTCAGGGTTGGGGAGTGGCACATACGCTGCCGTCGTGATCGGGGCGGCACCGGCAGCGGTGGGGGCGAGGCTCATGGCCAGCCCCCCGCCGAGAGTGGCCGCGCTCAACAGCAGTCCGGTTAGACGAGCGCCCATTGCTCACAGGTTAGCGATCCGATTCCGTCACATCGTGTGATTCAGCGCGAGACTCGATGTCATGACCGATCAGCATCTCCTTGTCGAACGATCTGGTGCCATTGTGACCGTCACCCTCAATCGTCCGGAAAAGCGCAACACCCTGGCGATTGACGTGCTCCGCGGCCTGGGTCAGGTAATGCGCGAGATCGGCGAGGGCGACGCCCGCGGTGTGATTCTCGCCGCCAATGGACCGGTGTTCTCCGCGGGGCACAACTTCGCCGACCTGTATGACGTGCCGCTCAACGACGTCCGCAAGTTGTTCCAGGTGTGCACCGAGACGATGGACACGATCCAGTCGATCCCCCAGCCGGTCTGCGCCAAGGTGCATGCACTGGCGACGGCGGCCGGTTGTCAACTCGTTGCGACGTGTGATTTGGCGGTGGCCAGCGACCAAGCGAGCTTCGCGATTCCGGGCGGCAAGGGTGGACTGTTCTGCCACACCCCGCTCGTCGCCGTTGCCCGCAACGTCGGGCGCAAGCGGGCACTGGAGATGGCGATGACGGGGGATGCGATCGATGCCCAGACCGCGGCCGACTGGGGCTTTGTCAATAAGGTCGTGCCTGCCGATGAACTCGACGCGGCGACCGACGACCTGATTCGCCGGGCCACCCGCGGCAGCGCGCTGTCCAAGGGGATGGGCAAGCAGTCGTTCTATTCCCAGATCGACCTCGACCAACCCAAGGCCTATGCGTACGCAATCGAGATCATGTCGGCCGGAGCCCGCACCGAAGATGGACAGGAGGGCATAGCCTCGTTCCTCGAAAAGCGAAAGCCGGTATTCAAGAACCGATAGGCAATTCCTAGCTGAGTCCAATGATCCGACGTAGCCGTCAGTACCGTAGGGACTCCCATGAGTGTTCGTCGGCCGCGTCCCGGCTGTGCCGCCACCGCTGGGCTAGCCATCTGTGCGCTGGCCATCGCCGGGTGTGCATCGTCAACATCCTCCACGCCCCAGGTGACGCAATCCTGCGGTTCAGGAACGCCGGTTTCGGGGAGTCCGCTGCGGATCGTGACGACTGTGGCGCCGCTGACCTCGATTGTCGCCAATATCGCCGGTGGAACGAATGCCCAGGTCACCGGCATCGTCCCCGAGGGAACGAACTCCCATACGTTCGAACCACCCCCCTCGTCGGTGAAGGCGATTTCCGAGGCCGATGTGGTGTTCATCAATGGGTTGAAGCTTGAAGACCCCATCCGGCGCTTGGCGGCGGCGAACCTGGCGTCGACGTCGGAGATCTGCGAACTTGCGACCACGGTGTTGCCCGAGTCGGAGTGGATCTACGACTTCTCCTTCCCTCGGAGCGGCGGTAAACCTAACCCTCATCTGTGGACGAATCCGCCGATGGCGAAACAGTTTGCCGAGGTAGTGCGCACGACTCTGACGACCCGCGATCCCGCGAACGCAACGACCTACACGGCGAACTATGGGGCATTCGCCACGAAGATCGACGCCCTCGACCAGGCGGTGGCGACAGCATCGGATTCCATCGCTCCCGCTGACCGTCAACTGCTGACGTACCACGATGCTTACGCGTACTTCGCACGCCAGTACGGCTGGACGGTCGTCGGGGCAATTCAGCCATCATCGTTCACCGAACCGTCACCCAAGGACATTGCCAAACTGATCGAGCAGATCGACGATCTGAAGGTCAAGGTCGTCTTTGGTTCGGAAGTGTTTCCTTCTCCGGTGCTCGAGCAGATCGGAGCGGAAACCGATGCCGCGTACGTCGACGTATTGCGCGACGACGATCTGCCCGGCGCGCCCGGTGAGCCCGAGCACTCGTGGCTCGGTTTGATGCGCTTCGATTTTGTCACCATGGTCGACGCACTCGGCGGAGACTCCACCGGGCTCCGGGCCCTCGACGTTGCCGACGTGGTCACCGACTCGGCGGAGTACCCACAATGATTGCGGAACCGCTGGCCACCTTTCACCACGTCTCGTTGAGCTATGGCGGGCCGCCCGTGGTGCAACACGTCGATCTGCGGATCGCCCCCGGTGAGTTCCTCGGTGTGGTGGGGCCATCGGGGTCGGGAAAGACCACCCTGTTGAAGGCGTTGATCGGCCGGTTGACACCCACATTCGGCGTCGTCACCCTGCGACCCGGACTCCGTGTGGGCTATGTGCCGCAGGTCGAGACGGTCGATTGGAACTTCCCGGTGACGGTCGGCGAGGTCATCCTGATGACCCGTACGGCTCGGCGCTGGTCGCCCCGAGCGACGGCGGCCGAACGATCAGACGTCAACGATGTACTTGACCGACTCGGGTTGCACGGTCTGGGCAACCGGCATATTCGAGAGCTGTCGGGTGGGCAGCAGCAGCGCGTGTTCCTTGCTCGGGCGCTGCACCAACGTCCCGATCTATTGGTGCTCGACGAACCAACGTCGGGGGTCGATGTTCGCACCCGCCACGAGATTCTCCACCTCTTGGCCGATCTCAACGAGGAGGGCACCGGGATCGTTTTGACAACCCACGATCTCAACGGCTTGGCGGCCCATTTACCTCGGTTGGTGTGCTTCAACCGCACGGTTGTGGCCGATGGAACCCCGCGGGAGGTGCTCCAGCCGTATGTGTTGGAGCGAACCTTCGGCGCTCCGATGGAGGTATTGGAGCACGGCGGAATGCCCATCGTTCTCGACGGTGGCCTCGGGGACGTGGCGCGCCGACTGCGGAGCATCGCCTCGTGAGCTGGATCAGTGAATTCTTCAAGCCGTTCGAATTCGCCTTTTTCCGCCACGGGCTGATCGTGTCGGTGCTCGCCGGGGCAGTGTGCGGTCTGATCGGCGTGTACGTCGTGCTGCGGTCGATGAGCTACATCGGACATGGTCTTTCTCATGCCGTTTTCGGTGGCGCCGCCGCCGCAGCCGTGATGAACATCAACTACTTCCTCGGCGCCGGGTTGTGGGGGATTGCATCGGGCCTGGTCATTGGTCGGGTCGCTCGTCGGCGGATCATCGGTGCCGACGCGGCGATTGGGGTGGTCACCACGGCGTCGTTCGCCGTTGGGATCGTGCTGTTCAATCGTTTTGGTCAGGCTCGCCGCAGCCTCGACGCCGTGCTGTTCGGCGACATTCTGGGGGTGGAGCTGAGCGACGTCCTCGTTGTCTCGGGCGTGACACTGATGGTTGCGGCGATCGTCTGGTTCGGCTATCGCCGGTTGCTCTTCGCGACGTTCGATCCCGAGGTCGCCGATGTGTCGGGGGTCTCGGTCGCCCGAGTCGAAGCGCTACTGATGACGATGATGGCGCTCACCGTGCTGGTGACCATGCGGGTCATCGGGGTGCTGTTGATCTCGGCCCTGCTGGTGATCCCGGCCTCGACGGCGCGGATGATGACGAACTCGTTTGCTCGCATGCTGTGGCTGTCTCCGGCAATCGGGATGGTGGCGTGCATGATCGGGATGAACCTCAGCTACCACCTCGACACCTCGTCAGGGGCAACGATTATCCTGGTCAACGCGCTGTTTTTCGGTATGGCGTTCGTGGGATCGGGCGTCCGTGGCCGTCGCCGCGTAGGGGCGTTGGAACACGCTCACGCCTGAGTTGCGCGACCAGGTTGTCGCCTGGAGTTCAGCCGGTGATTCCCCACACGGGTCCACCGCGGGTGTCTTTCAGCTCGATACCGCGTTCGGTCAAGCCGTCACGGATCTGATCCGACAGGTCGTAGCGCCCGTCGGCGCGCACTGTTGCACGCAGGGCAATGAGTTGCTCGATGAACGGGGCGACTGGCTCGCGGGGGTCGCGCAGCCCGCCAATCGCGGCATCGCCCAGCCGGCTGATCATCGACCGCAGCGTGGCCCGGGCGCGGTCGCCCTCATCGGATTGCAGCGTGTCGGCTGACCAGTTGGTGATCGCCTGCTCGAGTTCGAGGGCCGCCCGAGCTGCTCCGGCGGCATCTCCGCCGGTCATTGCGGCGGCGAAGGCGGCATCCCACCGTTCGGCCTCGGCGCCAAGTGAGGCAAGCACCGCTGTGGCGACGGTCGCGATCGGTTCGGCGGCCGGTGGCGCGCCCGCAGCCGTCGTTCCTGGGCGGCGCAGCACGTCAATCGGCAGGACCGTGCCACTCGGGTACGTGGTCGAGTTACCCCGCACCCGCACGGTCAGGCGTCCGTTGCCGACCACGGTCGCCGTGTCGGCGTCGAGATCGAGGACCACCCCGGTGTGCTCGTCAACGCCTACGACGTGGGCATCATCGGGGAGTTCGGCCTCGAGCATCGCCAATCGGCGCTCGCCGAGATAGCAGAAGCGGGTGTCGTGGTGGCCGCCCTCGGCATTGTCGTAATGCGGAATAATCGCCACGTTGAGTCCGAGCGGGCCGAGCAAATCGAGCCCGTCGAGCCACGCCGGCTCCATACCGACCTTGTAGATCTCGTACACCGGCACCGTGAATCGGCCGAGCGTCAATGCCGCTGCTGACGCGAAGGTCACACCACCGCCCTTGGCGAGCTTCTCGGCCAGGATTCCGGGCACTGAGGAACCTGCCCACTGCCGCAGCGAGTAGGTCGGCGAGCCCGGCCCGGCGAATACGTAGTCGGCGGCGCGGAGCCGTTGAAGCCCCTGCTCACGAACCACCGGGTCGGCATCGCTCAACCGCAACAGGCCGGCGACGGAGATTGGCCGCTGGACGCTCTTGGAGAAGTATTCGACGGCCCGCTCGGCCAGCTCAGGAGCATTTTCCTGGAATCCGTACGGGGTGTCGAGCACCACCGCGGCGGTGCCCTTCCCACCCAGGCGATCGATCAGATCGCGGTGGACTTTCATCATCGTCGGGGCGGTCTCTCCCGATCCCATCAGGGTGAGCAGCCGGGGAAGCGTCATGACTGGAATCCTTCTACGGCCCAATCGAGGAGGGCCGTGGCGAGTCGTTCGGGGAACTGGGCATGGAGATCGTGGTCGGCTGGGTCGAACCAGTCCACTCGTACTCGTGATTGCGTGAGACCGGCGACTGCTTTGATCGCTCGGCGCTTGTCGTCGGTCCACGATGCGTCGTTGTTGGCCGCCGGGGCGAGGAGCAGCGGAACTCCGAGCGCGCCGTACCGCTGCGAGGGGCGGTGTTCCCACAACGCTCGCAGAATCTGCAGATGGCGCTCCAGGCTCAGCCACGGGCGGATGGTGCCGTCGGCGAGCACGTCAAAGTTGGCCAGTGAACCTTGGATGCCGGTCTCGGGCCAGTCGGGATGCGCGGCACGGACCATCGCCTCCAGGCGGGTTGCCCGCAGACCGATGAGGGACGGCGGCCTGAGCAGACGCTCGCAGTCGGCCCACTCGGGGAACTTGTCGGCCAACTCGATGATCCCACCATCGATCGCGGCAACGGCACGAACGGCGTCGGGACGGCGAAGGGCCAGTTCGATGACCACGTTGCCGCCCCACGATTGGCCAACAACGACCGGCCGATCGAGCCCCTCGGCGGCGATGAGCAACGCCAAGTCATCGGTGACGGTGGCGAAGTCGTAGCCGTCGTCGGGGGTGTCGGAACGTCCGTGACCGCGCTGGTCGACGGCGATGGCATACCCGCCGTGGGCTGCGATGGCGGCCGCGCAGCCGTCCCACATCCGGGCATTCGAGGCGAGACCGTGAACGAACAGGAAGGGCGGCTCTGCTCCGGGTGACCCCCAGGTGATGATTCGTAACGACAGGTCGTTGCGAATCATCACCCGCCGAGTTGTCGTCAGTAGGGTCGTAGGTGTGAGGGTCTCAGTGGGGGTGACGAACTGATCCATGGACGCGAGTCTGGCGGGCATCCGGGCGGTTCGTGGTGCTTGATCGGTGGCTCGCTCGAAAAGTGCTGCCATGCTCAAGGGTGATGACCAGCACGAAACTCGCGGCCCTTGAGTCTCGCCTCGCCGAACTCGGTCGTGTGGTGGTGGCCTTCAGCGGCGGCGCAGACTCCGGCTTGCTGGCCTACGTCTCCCACCGAGTGCTCGGCGCCGCCAACGCCCACGCCGTGACGGCGATATCGCCGAGCCTGGCCGGTGATGAGGAGGCCGACTGCCGAGCGCTGGCCACCGAGTGGGGACTGCGCTGGACGCCTGTCGCCACCGACGAAATGGCCCGGGCCGCCTACAGGGCCAACGACACCGACCGCTGCTACCACTGCAAGGCCGAGTTGATGGACGTGGTCGGGCCGCTGGCGCTCGCGGATGGCGCAACCGTCGTGCTCGGCGTGAACCTCGACGACCTTGGCGACCATCGCCCGGGGCAGGCCGCGGCGGCCGAGCGAGGCGCACGGTTCCCGATGGTCGACGCGGGGTTGACGAAGGCCGACGTTCGGGCGCTCTCGGCCGAGTTGGGTCTGCGCACGTGGGACAAACCCGCCGCCGCATGCCTTGCCTCTCGCATCCCCTACGGCACCCCGGTGTCGTTCCGCACGCTCTCCGCCGTCGATCGCGCCGAATCGGCGCTGCGACGCTTGGGCTTGCGTCAGTTGCGGGTCCGCCATTACGACGAACTCGCTCGGATCGAAGTGGAACTTGACGACCTTGCGGCGGTGGTCGCCCGTCGCGCCGAGGTCGTCGATGCGGTGAAGTCGGCCGGCTACCGATACGTCACTCTCGATCTCGAGGGCTTCCGCAGCGGCAACCTCAACGGCTAACCGAATCCAGTCGAGTTCTGGTGGCGAATCGTGACGCTTTGCGTCGCAGGCCGCAACCAAAGTGTGGCGGGTGTAGGTCACCCCGATGCCACTGCGGCTCCGCTGAATGACTAGCCGGTCTCCTGCGGGTCGGCTTCGTGGGGACTCCGCCACAAGTCGTACGGTACGAACATGAAGCTGAGCACGATGATCAACTACGCGGGCGGGTTTAAAGAAGCCGTCGACTGCGTTGTCGAGATGGAAAAGGCCGGACTCGATGTGGTGTGGATCGCCGAGGCATACAGCTTCGACGCGGTCAGCCAGGTCGGCTATCTCGCCGCCAAGACCGAGCGGGTCGAGATTGGCACCGGCATTCTCAACGTCTACTCGCGGACTGCCGCGTTGATGGCGATGACCGGGGCAGGCTGCGACTACGTCTCCGATGGCCGGTTCATCCTCGGTCTCGGCGCTTCGGGCCCGCAGGTCGTCGAAGGGTTCCACGGCGTGCCCTATGAGAAGCCGATGGTCCGCATTCGCGAATACATCGAGGCCTGCCGCATGATCTGGAAGCGCGAGCCGTTCAACTACCAGGGCCAAACCGTGCAGGCCCCCCTGCCCGAGGGGCAGGGCACCGGGCTCGGCAAGCCGTTGAAGCTGATCAACCATCCCCAGCGGGCCGACATCCCGATCTGGTGGGCGAGCCTGATGGGCAAGAGCGTCACCCAAACCGCCCAGCACGCGGATGGCTGGCTGCCGATCTTCTTTGATCCCGAGAAGTATCACCAGGTGTGGGGTGATGAACTGAAGGCCGGTCTGGCCAAGCGCGATCCGGCGCTCGGGCAACTGCAGATCTCGGCCGGGGGCATGGTGGCGATCGACGAGTCGTTGACCGGCGAAGCTCAGGCGAAGATCCTCGACTTCTCCCGCCCGAATGTCGCCCTCTATGTCGGTGGCATGGGCGCCCGCGACCAGAACTTCTACAACACGATCGCCCAGAAGTACGGCTACGTCTCAGAAGCGATCGAGATTCAGGATCTCTACCTGGCCGGTAAGAAGGATGAGGCGGCCAAGGCCGTTCCCGCCGAAATGCTGGAGAAGACCAACCTGGTCGGCCCCAAGGGATATGTCAAGGAACGGATCGCCGCTTACAAGGAAGCCGGCGTCACGGTGCTCTCCGTCAGTCCGGTCGGCCCGAACCCGGTGAAGACGATTGAGACGTTGCGAGAGTTGATCGACGGATGATCGTGATCGCAGGTTCCATCCCGACTCGTGCAGACGCTCGCGAGGCGGCAATCGCCGCAGCGGTCGAGATGCAGACGGCCACGCTCGAAGAGCCAGGCTGCCAGCAGTACGTCTTCTCGTTCGACATCGCCGACCCGTGTTTGGTTCGGCTGTTCGAGGTGTGGGACGACCAGGAGTCGCTCGATCTGCACTTCACGATGCCGCATATGGCCGCGTTCCAGGCGAAGCTCGGCGACATCGTCGCCGGCGCCGGCGACTTCGGGCACTACACGGTGAGCGCCGCTCGCCCGCTGTTCGGCTGACGGCGACCTCTCGTCGATGGCCAACGTTCTGATCACCGGCTGTAGCTCGGGGTTCGGACTGCTCGCGGCCGTCACCTTTGCTCAGCAGGGCCACCGGGTGTTCGCCACGATGCGAACTCCGGCGAAGTCCGGGGCGCTCGATGCGGCCGCGTTGGAGGCCGGGGTGAACATCGAGGTCGTGGTGCTCGACGTTCGCGACGCAACGTCAGTCGATGCGGCTTTCGCCGAGGTGGTCGAGCGGGCGGGGTCGATCGACATCGTCGTCAACAACGCCGGGATCGAGATGTTCGGCGCCGTCCACTTGGTCTCCGACGACGAAGCCGTGCGGCAGTTCGACACCAACGTGATCGGCGTGATCCGGGTCTGTCGCGCCGCAATCCCTTACATGAAGGCCCAGGGTGGCGGAGCGATCGTCAATGTCGGCTCTGTCGCCGGCAAGGTCGGCACGCCCTACGGCGGGCTCTACGCGGCAAGTAAGCACGCGCTTGAGGCGTTGACCGAATCAATGCACTTCGAACTCGCTCACCTCGGTATTCGGGTTCACGTCATCGAGCCCGGGCAATTCGCCACAGCTCTCGGTGAGAACTCGATTGTCGCCGCGGCTATGGTCGGGACAGACGAGTACGACCGCTGGCAGGCGTTCCGTCTCGCCCAGAAGAAGCTAGTCAGCGGCGAACCCGCCAACCCGCAACTCGTCGCTGACGCGATCTACACCGCAGCCACTGCTGTTCCTCCGGCTCTGCGTCATCCCGTAGGTGCCGATGCGGAGTTGATCCTCAACACCAAGGCGGCAATGTCGTTCGAAGCCTTCGAATCGACCATGCGCACCGTCCTCGACTGGCACGACTGACCCATTCCGAGCGAGGTTTTGACGTTTCCATCGAGTCGGCCTCAGTGATGTCGTTAGATATCTACGGAGGTGATTGTCATGACCGACATCTTTCGTGAAGTTCCCGACCACGTAGTGGCGGCGATCGAGCTCAAGGCGCTACGGGTGGCTTTGTCGCGCACCGAGTATCTCCGACGGACGTTGCTGCGGGAATCCAACGCCGACACCCAGCCAGTAACTTTGGCTTCAACGATCGTCGGGCGTCAGGCGATGCCGCCGAGCCACCACTGGCCGAGGATGACCGAGAGTGCCAGCAACGCGAGTGCGATGGCGAGGAAACGGACCGTCAACTCGACCCGGATGGGAGCCGGTTGCTTGAGGGCCGGTTCCAGCTGAGTCTCGATGTCGGTGTAGACGTTGGCCAAATCGCCGGCGGTCTCCGCCGCGTAGAACTTGCCGCCGGTCAGATCGGCCGCCTCGGTGAGTTCGTCGTAGGCGACCGGGACCGGCTCTTGGATGGGCCCCTCGTTGGGATCGTCGTAGGTGATTGTGCCATCGGGGGTGCCGAAGGCGATGCCGTACACCGGAAGCCCAACCGCCGCCGCGGCTTGCGCCCCGACCGGGCCGGGGGTGAGCCCGGGCACCGTCTCGCCGTCGGTGAGAATGACGATCGCCGCGGGAGGGGCACCGTTGCCGAGCGGGTCGTTGTCTGCCGGCGCGTTCTCATCGGTGGTCGACTCGTCATTGGCCGATGGCGCGGAGTCGCGGAATTCGCCGACGATGATGTCGGTGGTGGCGATGATCGCGTCGCCGATCGCCGTGCCCTCGCCGAGCTGCAGTCGGTCGACGCCGTCGATCACCTCGGTCCGGTTGAGCGTCGGGGGGACTCGCAGACGCACACTCTTCGAGAACGACACCAGCCCCACTTCGATCGACGGGTCGACCTGGCCGATAAAGCTCTTGGCCTGCTCCTTTGCGGCTTCGAAGCGGCTCGGGGGCACGTCGTCGGCCTGCATCGACAGCGAGACGTCGAGCACGACCATGATGATCGAGCGGTTCTCTCGCGGTCGCTCCTCGCGATAGGGCTGGGCCAGGGCGAAGATACCGACGCCGAGCCCGACGAGCGTCAACGCTGACACCACCGGCCGTCGCCAACCGGCGCGCTTGGGCAGAATCGAGTCGAGTAAATCGACGTTGGTGAACTTGACGGCCCGCTGCTTGCGACGGGTCTGGGCCAGCACATACATGCCGATCATGGCGACGATTCCGAGCAGGAACCACAGGCGTTCGGGGTGCAGGAACTTCATCGCGCGGCTCCGGATGCGGCTCGCGGTGCGCTGGGCTGACGCCGCCGCCGATGGACATAGCCGATCAGTTGGGCGAGCCAGTCGTCATCGGTACGCAGCTGCACATGCTGCGCCCCGGTCGCCAGCAACTCGGTACGAATTCGCTCGCGCTGCGCGGCGGCGGCCTCGGCGTACCGCTGGCGGATTTTCTCGGTGATCTGCACCTCGCGGGTGCGACCCGTGGCCGGGTCGACAACGGTGAGTAGGCCGACGGCAGGAAGGTCGAGCTCACGTTGGTCGACGATCTCGATAGCAAGGACTTCATGGCGGGTGGCCAGCGTGCCGATGGCCGGCCGCCAACCCGTCGGATCGTCGATGAAGTCGCTGATCAGGCACACAAAACCGCGTCGACGGGCTCGGCCGGCGACATCTCGGGCCAACTGTCCGAGATCGGTGCGACCCTGGCCATCGACGTTCGGGGCGGTGGCGATGGCCTGGAGTACCGAGCGCAGGTGATCACGCCCGGCCCGCGGCGGGAACGACCGGCTGTTTGGTCCGCCAGCGAGCACCGCCCCCACCTTGTTCTGCGAGCGGACCGTGAGAAAGCCGACCGCCGCAGCCGCGCCCAAGGCAATCGAGCGTTTCTCGGCGACGGCCGTACCGAAGGCCATCGATGCCGATGTGTCGACCGCAATCCACGCTTCGAGGTCGCGATCGGCGATCTGGTCGCGCACGTACAGTTCCCGCGTACGAGCGGTGACATTCCAGTCGATCCGACGCACATCGTCGCCGACGTTGTACGGGCGGCTTTCGCCCGGCTCGCTGCCGTGCCCGGGGGTGAGGCCCTGATGGTTGCCGTGGAGGATGCCGTCGAGCTTGCGGGTGATCGTCAGCTCCAATGACTTCAACGTCTGGGCCAGGGCCGTGTCGGGCGGCCCGGGCCAGGCCGGGATCGTCGTCGCGGTGACCGGGGTGTTCAACGCGGACCACCGTGCGGGGGTGGCGGCGCCTGGAAGTTGGTCGCCTGGAACGTCG
Organism: Actinomycetes bacterium; assembly: GCA_031398525.1. Classification (GTDB taxonomy): domain Bacteria; phylum Actinomycetota; class Acidimicrobiia; order Acidimicrobiales; family Ilumatobacteraceae; genus JANMJD01. The sequence goes on from JANNNL010000018.1 coordinate 53,551, forward strand.
GAGTCTGCACCCAGGCGGCCGGGACCGTCGACAACAGCCGTTGCAGGACATGCTCGACGTTGACCTCGCGGGCCATGGCGTCATAGGTGAGCACCAGGCGATGGCGCAGTACCTCGGGGGCGATCTCGAACACATCCTGCGGGGTGGCATACGACCGACCGCGGATGAGCGCCAGCGCCTTGGCCCCGCGGATGAGGCCGAGTGAAGCGCGGGGGCTCGCCCCCATGGCCAGCATCGGGGCGATATCGTCAAGGTGATAGCCCGAGGGGTTGCGCGTCGCATGGACCAGGTCGACGGCGTAGCGGGTGACCGAGCGGTCGACGGTGATCGCGTCGGTGGCCGCCTGCATTGCCTGCAATCCGGTGAGCGTGATCACCTGGTCGGGCCGAGGTGCGCTGACCGCCATCCGGTCGAGAATGGTCAGCTCCTCCTCTTGGGAGGGGTAGCCGAGCTGCACTTTCATCAGGAACCGGTCGCGTTGAGCGTCGGGGAGCTGGTAGACACCCTCGGACTCGATCGGGTTCTGCGTCGCCATCACGATAAACGGGCGGGGAACCTTGTAGGTGGTGCCACCAATGGTCACCTGCTGCTCGGCCATTACTTCCAGCAGCGCCGACTGCACCTTGGCTGGGGCCCGGTTGATCTCGTCGGTGAGCAGGAAGTTGACGAAGATCGGCCCGAGTTCCACGTCGAACTTCTCCTGCGAACCCCGGTACACGCGGGTGCCGGTGATGTCGGACGGCAGGAGGTCGGGGGTGAACTGGATACGGGCGAACGTGCCGCCGACCGTCTTGGCCAGTGTCTCGACCGCGAGGGTCTTGGCCAGGCCGGGAACACTTTCGAGCAGGCAGTGGCCACGGGCCAACAGGCACACGAGCATCCGCTCGATCGGCCGTTGTTGGCCGACGATCACCTTACGGATCTCGACGAGCAACCGCTCGACGGTGGCCGCCATTTGGGCGTCGCTCACACTCACTCACTTTCATCGAGGCGGCGAAACCCCGAACCTTCACATTTGTTACTGGCCCCATCGAGGGAGCTCAAGTGAGACGCAGGCTAACGAGGAATGTCGCGGCCCGCTCGGCGCGCCCGGGCGGTTCTGAACAGCTTCTTACCTGGCACTCGTGTCGGCCGTTGCGGCCATCGCTGCTGTTTCTTCGACCCGTAGCGATCGTCGAACACCGCGGGTGGCGAGGAGATAGGCCGTCCCGGTGCCGATGGCGATCGCGCCGAAGACCAGAAAGGTGGGTCGAATTCCGATTGCGTCGGCGAGGAGACCGCCGGTGCTTCCCGAGAGCCCGATGGTCAACGTGGCCAGGGCGAAGTCGCCGGCCAGAATGCGGCCCCGGATGGCGTCGGGGGCGCGAACCTGTAGGCCGTACGTCGACAACGTCCATTGCGAACCGCCGAAAAGGTGGGCACCGCAGACGAACACCGCAGCGACCGCCAGGTGGGGTGCGAATGACGCCGAGCCATAGGCGATTCCGGTGGCGATCCCGCCGATCGCGCAGACTTTCTGCACCCGGCTGAGGCGTCCGTCAGCGAACCGCATGGCGATCACCGGTCCGATCGCCGCGCCGACGCCTCGAGCCGCGATCAGCAGGCCGGTCGCTCCATCACCGCCGTTCAACTCGTCGTGGGCGAACGCCGCGAGGAGCCCGACGAGGGCGGAGCTGCCCAGTGTGAACACCATTTTCGAGCTGAGAAAGGCGAGGATCACCGGGTCGCGTCGAGCGGCGGTCAATGCCTCGCCCATGTCGGCAATCGGGCGTATCGGGGGCCGACCGACGGTGGTGTCGCGAGACTGCATCGCAGTGCGAATCAACATCACCATGCCCGCCGCAACCAAGAATGAGATCGAATTGGCGACGAACGATGCGGTCCGCCCGAACAGCGCAGCGAACAGTCCGCCGAGTCCTGCCCCGACGGCAACCATCGCCCCCCACAACGACCCGAACAACGTGCTGGCCAGCCGCATTTCGTCACGATTGCGGGCCAGGTTCGGTACCGCCGCCCCGGCCGCCGGCCCGGTGAACGCAGCGAGGGCCGAGATGCATAACAGACAGACGTAGCCGATCCAGAGCCGATCGCCGGTCACCGTCAGGAGTCCGGCGGCGGCCGCTGCTTGGGCGAATGAGGTGACAATCAGGATCTTGCGGCGGTCGAAGCGGTCGGCCAGCGAACCGGCCAGCGGCGACATCAGGAAGCTCGGCAACGTGGTCGCTACCAGCACGAGCGAGACGAGCGCCTTCGAGTCGGAGTTTGCCTGAATCAGCCCGACGAAGGCGACGTAGGCGAACCAGTCACCGCAGTACGAGATGACCTGGGCGATGAACAGCCACCGCAGATCTCGGTTCGACCGCAGCATCGCCCACATCGGTCACCGGTCTACCGGCTGGCGCGCCCGATTAGACGATCGGCGACCCGCGACGGGCGTGGCGGTCGAGGACAATCGAGAGAGCGGCGGTCACCCGCTCACCACAGGCGAGATCGAGGAACTCGTTGGGTCCGTGGGCGTTGGAGCCCGGCCCGAGCACCCCGGTGACCACGAACTGGGCATCGGGAAACTGCTCGGCGAGCATTCCCATGAACGGAATCGAGCCGCCCTCGCCGAACGCCCGGGCCGGTCGGCCCCAGCCCGTCGTCGATGCCTCATCGAGGGCCTCGTCGAGCCACGGAGCGAAGCTCGGTGCGTTCCACCCTGGGGCCGCCTCCCGGCCGGTCAAGGTGACCTGGGCGCCATATGGCGGATCGGCCGTCAACCGGTCGGCGATTGCGGCGAGGGCCCGGTCGGGGTCACATCCCGGCGGAATGCGGAAGCTCAGCCGCAACGAGGTGAACGGCCGCAGCACATTGCCCGCTCGGTCCATCGGCGGGAACCCGTCGGCCCCGATCACGCTGAGGGTTGGCTTCCAGGTGCGGTTGAGTAGCTGCTCAGCCGGGTTGTCGGTCATTGGCTGCGCCCCGTCGACGAATGGGAAGTGGTGGGCGACCGGAGCAAATTCCGCGGCCGTCGCCTGTGCTTGGTCGATGCGATCGGGTGGAATCTCGACGTGGAGTTCGTCGACGAGGATCTCGCCGGTCACCGAATCCTCGACCCGATCCAGTAGTTGGCGGGCGATGCGGAAGCTCGACGGAACGATGCCGCTGGCGTCTCCGGAATGCACGCCCTCGGTGAGGATGCGCACGATGAGCACCCCGGCGACAATACCTCGCAACGACGTTGTCACCCAGAGGCGTTCGAAGTCGAGGGCACCAGAGTCGAGACACAGCACCAGGCTTGGGGTCCCGATCCGGTCGGCAAGGGCTTCGAGGTGGATCGGTAGATCGGGTGAACCTGACTCCTCGCTGGCTTCGATCACCACCACACAGCGGACGTGCGAACCACCGGCGGCTTGCACCGCCTCGATCGCCGTCAGCGACGCAAACGCCGCGTAGCCGTCGTCGGCTCCACCGCGGCCGAAGAGCCGACCGTTCTCGATCACCGGGGTCCACGGGCCGAGCCCGTCGCGCCAACCACTCATTTCAGGCTGCTTGTCGATGTGGCCGTAGAGCAACACCGTGTCGTCGTTCGAGCCATCGCCGAAGGCTGGGATCTCGATCAGGATCAGTGGTGTGCATCCGGCGATCTCGCAGACCTCGATCGTCATCCCGGCCACGGCCCGCGCCGCGCACCAGTCACGAACCAAGGCAACGGCGGCGGCCATGTGGCCGTGCGCTTCCCACTCGTCGTCGAAGGCGGCTGACACATTGGGGATGCGGATGTAGTCGGTCAAGGCCGGGATGATCGACTCGTTCCAGACCCGTTGGCTGTGGTTCAGGACTGACTCGGTAAAGCTCACCTCCTCAGGGTAAGCAACGGCCGATCGGAACCGTTGGTCGAAACCCGGCGCAATAGGCTCCGGCTATGGGGACTTCTGACGGCTTGCAGTCAATCGATGGGGAGTTGCCCGAGGATGCCGAGCGGCACGCGAACAACCTGGAGCTCTTTGTCGACCTGGTGTTCATCTTTGCCGTCACCCAACTCGCAACATTGGCCAGCCACGACACCTCCGCAGCCGGGGTGGGGCGGGCCCTCCTGATTGCTGCGCTCGTCTGGTGGCAATGGTCGCAGTACACATGGGCCGGTTCCGCGGTCGACCTGCAACGAGGTCCGGTGACCAGGGTCTTGGTGCTGTGTACCGTGCCTGCGACGTTGACCATGGCGGTGGCGATCCCTGACGCGTTCCACGGAACCGGCAAATGGTTCGCCGTGTCCTACCTGGTTGTGCAGCTCCTCGTGCTCGGCATGCAAGGCGTCGAGGCGCTCCGCCATGAGTCGAGCCGGGGCGCGTTCGTCACCTACGCCTCGGTGGCATCGATCGCTCCGGTTGCCGTTGTCGTCGGAGGTTTCCTTGCCGGGAACGCCAGGGTGTGGGTGTGGGTGGCGGCGGTCGCCCTCAACGTCACCGGGGCGATCCGGGCCGCGGCGGGTGAATGGTCGATCAATCCCGGCCATTTCGCCGAGCGACACTCCCTATTTGTGATCATCTCCCTTGGCGAAGCGCTGGTCGCGATCGGCGCAGCGGCGACCACAACGGGGTTGACCGGGCGGGTGATGGCCGGGCTGGTCGCTGCGTCGGCTCTCGCCTGCGTGCTGTGGTGGACCTATTTCGCGTACATCCCGAACGTGGTCGAAGATGAGTTGCGCCGCTCCGTCGGTGCCCAACGAGGCCGTAGGGGGCGGGACCTGTTCACATTCGGCCATTTTCCGATCGTCGGCGGCATCGTGTTGTTCGCCGTGGTCATGAAGCACATGGTGCCCGAACCGACGACGAGTCTGCCGACCGCCGATCGGGTGTTGCTGGCCCTTGGCATTGCGCTCGTCATCGGTGGTTACCTGCATATGCAATGGCGGATTGCCCATCACCTCGCCCGCGAGCGGCTGGCAGCCATCGCCCTTGTCGCGGGCTGGTGTGCGGTCGCCGCCGAGGTGGCTGGCGTTGTGGTGGTGTCCGTCGTGGCGGTGCTGGTCGCCGGGATGCAGGCGGTGACCTGGCGGCGGTTTCGTCGCAGTTCATTGGCCCACATCACGACAAATCGCTGAACTCCGCGAAACAGATCGCCGGTGGCGGGCGTGTATGAGAGCGTGGACATCGCCATGACCGGTGCAGACAGTGCGCACTCTCAACCCGACGCTGTGGCGTGGGCCGGTTCGGAGGTTGCCTATGCGACCGCCTACCGGTCGATGCTGCGTGTCGCCTACGCGTTGACCGGATCGTCGGCCGCCGCCGAAGACGTCGTGCACGACGTCTTCCTTGCCGCCGGCCCCCGGTTCGCCGAGCTACGCGATCCGGTGCCCTACCTGCATCGATCGGTCGTCAATCGGTGCAGGTCGCTGCACCGCCAAACCGAACGCCGCCGGCTCAAGCCCCTCGATCGTCCCGCCGACTCATATCTCGACCCGGGCATGATCGAGTTGCGCGAGGCGCTGCTGACGCTGCCACTGCGCCGTCGCAGCGCAATCGTGCTGCGCTACCTCTGCGATCTGTCAGACGACGAGATCGCTACTGCTTTGAACTGTCGCCGAGCCACCGTCCGCACGCTGGTGCACCGTGGCCTGGCCGAACTCCGTGAGGTGATCAAGTGAGCGCAGCGAACACCGACCGAACTCCCGATGGCGATGGCGTCGAGCCGTTGCTTCGCCAGCGGTTGCAGCAACTCGCCGAATACGCCCCGAGCACGGTCGTCTATCCGGGTGAAGTGCGGCTCGCCTCGATCGCTCCGCCTCGGGCCAAGCGCCGGGCCTGGTTCCGTATCGGTGTCCCGCTCGTCGGCCTACTCGCCGCAGGCGGGGTGACCGCAATCGCCGCGACTGGGGAGAACACCGGTGGCGCTGTGACCCCGCAGGAGGCCGTTGAGCACCTGATGGCATCGGTCGAGGCCGAAGACGTGCTCGGCGCGCTCGACACCATGCTCCCCGAGGAGATCGCCGCGTTCCGGCACTCACTCGACGATGTGAAGTCGGAAGCGACCCGCGTCGGACTCCTCGACGAGAAGCTCTCGTTCTCCGGCGTGGCTGGACTAGACATCAAGGCCGAAGGTCTGCAGCTTGTCACCGAGGAACTTGGCGACAAGCTGGCGATCGTGCGGGCGACTGGCGGAACGATGACCACGTCGATCGACCCAGCGACCTTCGCGTTCGGCCGGCCGCTGATGGACATCGTTGGCGATCAGCTCAAGCCGACCACCGCCGTCACCGACTTTGCTCGAGACTCCGTGTTCTTGGCGACAGTCGAGCGTGACGGCCGCTGGTACGTGAGCCTCACGTATTCGGCGGCCGAGGCGTTGCGCCGACAAAGCTCCGAGCCGCTCAACGTGCCACCGTCGCGCACCGACCCCGCTGAGGGGTTCGAGACGCCCGAGGCGGCCGCCGATGCCTTCTACCAGCGTCTGATCAATCTCGACCTGACCGGCATGACCCGGCTGGTCGCTCCGGGTGAGGGCGACGCGTTCGCCCGCTATGCGCCGTTGTGGATTCCGGACGCAGATGCAGCGATTGACAGGGCTCGCGCCGAAGGCCTGACCCTGTCGATTGCCGGGTTGCGCACCGAGGCGACCGGATCCGGGTCGTCCCGGCGGGTTGATCCGGTGGAGTATCACATCAGCGGGACGACCCCGCCGACGTGGTTCAACTACGACTCCGGGATGCCCCCGTTCGATCCGGCACTGCCGACGATGGTCTTTGGGCCCAACGGCGAGACGTTCATCATCCCTGTCGATGTCGCAATCCCCGAAACCACCGCCGGTCTCACTCCCGAGGAGTTCGACGGCTCATACCAGGTGAACTATCTGTCCACCGCTCCGAACGGGGTGATCGAACGGCCAGTGCTCGCTGAGCCGGCTTCGGAGCCAACCGAGCCGTTGTCGTTCGCCATCGACTACACCGACGGATGTTCGCGATCGACGGGTCCAGCCGTGGACCAGTTGCTGGAATCAGGGTTTCCGAGCACCGACGGGACTCTCTCGTCGTGTGACACCGCTCAGCCGTTGGGAGTGTTTTCACTGATATTCCTCACCGGAGGCTTGGCCGCCATTGAGTTGCCACCCGTGGAGGTCGTCGAGTCCGCTGGTCGTTGGTATGTGTCGCCGATCGGGACGCTGATTGGCCAGGTCACTCGGTTGATTCGCCCGGGGGCCGACGGCGAGATCGGCATCGATAGCCCATTGGCTATCTACCTCTACCAGACGACCCGGCAGGGGATGGACGCGATGCTGGCGGCGATTCCGGCCGACCAACTCCCATCCGAGTGCTCGGCGATAGTCGAGTCGTCTTCGGGTTCGTACCAGCTACTGGAGAAGTTCGATGCCAAGCAGCTCAAGCCCTGCACCGGTGCGCTGGGCGGCGACTACGCATGGGCCGATGTGAGCGCCTCATCAGACGAGACAGCGCAGACGGTTTTCGTGACGACCGACGAGTCGGTCAGTGAAGTGGTCGCCGTCGAGGCGACGCCACCGGCCGCTCCGACCGAAGAACCGGCTTCGACGTTGGTCGAGGGCTGACGAACGAGGGAGAATGGGACCTGCAACGACCCGATCGTGAAGGAGCCCGTATGGCCGCCACAGACTCTCCTCGACGTACCGACGGTTGGTTGACGGCTGCCGATTGCCGTCTCGACGAGTTCATCGAGTTGGTCGAGACGCCGACTTCGCTCGCCGACTATCCACATGCCGTGGAGGTCGAACAGAACGTGGTGATCTACGACGCTTCGATGGTGGCGGGTCTTGCCGGAGACGACCGCCGATCGGTACAGGCCGAGTTGGTCGAGGTCTTCCTCAACGGGCCGGGCATCGCCGTGTTCAAGCGCGCATTTGCCGACCATGACGTGATCGACGCGGCATCGGCGGTGTTCTGGACGATCATCGATGAACAACGGGCCTCGGGTACCGCGGCCGGCGACCACTTCGCCAAGCCTGGAGCGAACGATCGCATCTGGAACGCGCTCGAAAAGCTAGCGGTGCGCGACCCCCGGGCGTTCGTTGACTACTACGCCAACGACATCATCGCCCTGGTCTCGACCGCCTGGCTTGGCCCGGGCTATCAGGTCACCGCACAGGTCAACTGCGTCAACCCGGGCGGGGCAGCGCAGAGCCCGCATCGCGACTATCACGTCGGTTTCATGACCGTCGACCGAGCGATGGAGTATCCGGCGCACGTGCACGGGCTGTCGCCGGTGCTGACGTTGCAGGGCGCGGTCGCCCACTGCGACATGCCCGTCGAGACCGGCCCGACGCTGTACCTGCCCCATTCCCAGAAGTACGCCCCCGGCTATCTGGCCTGGTGGCAGCCGGAATTCAAGGCGTACTTCGAGTCCCACTATGTGCAGTTGCCCCTGGCCAAGGGCGACGTGGTGTTCTTCAATCCGGCGCTCTTTCATGCCGCCGGCGAGAACCGCACGACCGACGTTCGCCGACTTGGCAACCTGCTGCAGGTTGGCTCGGCCTTCGGTCGTTCGATCGAGACGGTCGATCGCGAGACGATCGTCAACGCCATCTACCCGGCGCTCGCCGCCGCGGCACCGCGGCTGCCCGTCTGGGCGGTGGCCAATGTGGTTGCCGCCGGAGCCGAGGGGTACGCCTTCCCTACCGACCTTGATCGTGATCAACCGGTGGGTGGGCTCACCCCACCGTCGATGAACGATCTCGTCGCCGACGCGCTACGCAATGGTTCGTCGCCCGAAGAGTTGGCGGTCGAACTTCGCGATCTCGCTATTCGCCGTCGCACATTCTTCGGTTGAGGTCGCTCGCGACCAGCGGACGTACTGTTCGGCATGGCCAAAGCATCGCCCTGGGATCAGCTCGTCGCCGGAGTCGAACTTCCGTTCCATCCTGATCTCATGGTTCCTGACCTCCACCAGGTCACCATCGACCTTCCGGACCCGTCGCCGATCGTCGACGTCGAGAAGGCTGCCCAGTACGCAGTCACGTCAACCTTCGCCGAGCATGTAACCCCGGGCATGACGGTCGCGGTTGGTGGTGGCAGTCGCGGCCTGACCAGCCGGGTCGAGTTGATGCGCGGGGCGATCAACGGCCTGCGGGAACTGGGGGCCGAGCCGTTCGTGGTTCCGGCAATGGGCAGCCACGGTGGAGCGACGGCCGAGGGGCAGCGCGAGATGCTCGAACACCTCGGGATGACCGAGGAGGCGCTCGGAGCCGAGATCCGCGCCACAATGGAGACCGTCGTCGTCGCCCACACGCCGTCGGGCATGCCGCTCTACCTCGATCGTCACGCGGCGGGGGCGGACCGGATTTTGCCGGTCAATCGGATCAAGCCGCATACGTGTTTCAAAGGGCCGATTGAGTCGGGGGTGACCAAGATGGCCGTCGTCGGCTTCGGCAAGCAGCCGGGCGCGGCTCAGATTCACTCGTGTGGCCCGGTCGAGATGCGCGACCGGATCATCGACGGGATGACGGCGCTGAAGTCAACCGGACGGGTTCTTGGTGGCATCGGATCGATCGAATCGCCCGACGGCCGGGTCGCTCGGATCGAGGGTCTCACTGGGGCGCAGATGGGCACCGACCACGAGATCGCCCTGATCGACTACGCCCGCGCGATGGTTCCCGCGCTGCCGTTCGGGACGATCGACGTGCTGATCATCGAGCAGATCGGTAAGGACATTTCGGGAACCTCGATGGACCCCAACGTCACCGGCCGATTCTGGGTGAACGGCCTGGCCGAGCCGGGCGTGGTCGACACGTCGACGATCGTGGTCCTCGGAATGACCGAGGTCAGTGGTGGCAACGTGCTGGGCATTGGCTTGGCCGACTTCATCCCCTCGTCGCTGGCCCAGAAGATCGATTGGCAAAAGACCTACGTCAACTGTTTCACGGCGGGCGCCGCTGGAGTTCGTCGCAGTCGTATGCCGATGGTGCTCCCCGACGAGCAGGCATGCATCAAAGCGGCGCTGAGCATGTGCGGCCGCGGCGTCACCGAACCCAAGCGAGTTGTCCGCATCCGCTCCACCCTCCACTTCAGCACCGCCTGGGTCAGCGACGCCATCCTCGCTGACCTCCCCTATCACGTCCGTCCCATGTGATCACAGCCGCCGACGGCGCCTCAGGTCCGAAGATTCAGCGATGAGTCTCGGAATCGGCATCGAAGGATGCCGCGGTGCTACTCGACAACCCGCGTGTACCGTGCTGGAGGTGAGCATCGAGCCGGTGAATGTGGAGATCGAGCGCGACCGGGCGATGACGGTGACGTTCGATGACGGCGTCGTCTGCGTGTTCCCGGTCGAGGAACTCCGCAAGGCGTGTCCGTGTGCGACGTGCCGGTCGTTTCGTGACCGCGGCCAGGAGCCCTGGCCTCGCCCGGGCGGGGCGACGACCATCGCCGTGCGAGATGCCGAGTTCTCTGGGGCCTGGGGTATCTCGATCGAATGGACCGACGGTCACGCCACCGGGATCTATCCCTGGGAATCGCTTCGCCGCTGGCACGACGGCGTGAACTCACCGTTCTACGACGAGTCGGCCGGCTGACGCTTTGGTCCTGAGATCTCGTGTTCGCATCGTCGCGGCGGGATCCGCGGCCGGTGGCGGTCAATCGTCGATCGCTCAGGTGGGAGACCAATCCGTCGCGACTCGGCAGGTTCCGCCGGTTACAACGACCGTCGGACTAGGTTCGGTCGAAAAGTGGGCAGAGCTGGACCGCTCAACCGCTATCAGTTGAACCGCAAGTTTGCGCCGTTCGTTGATGAAACCGACGGCGTGACGAAGCCGGGTGAAAGGCGGGCTACGGTTTCGATGGGGGAGTTCCGTCGAACACTGGAGGCTTAATGTCTTTGTCACGTATGCGCTTCGGCATCTTTATGGCGCCGTTTCATCCGGCCGGGGAGAACCCCACGCTGCTGATCGATCAGGATCTCGACCTGGTCGAGCACCTTGATCGGCTCGGCTACGACGAGGCGTGGATCGGGGAGCATCACTCCGCCGGCAGCGAGGTGATCGCCTCACCCGAGATCTTCATCGCCGCCGCATCGCAGCGCACCCGCACGATCAAGTTGGCCACCGGCGTCACCAGCGCCAGCTATCACAACCCGCTGTGGGTGGCCGAACGTGCCGTCCAACTCGACCACCTTACCCGGGGCCGGTTCATTCTCGGGCTCGGCCCGGGGGCACTGCCGAGCGACGCGGCAATGATCGGTCTCGACATGCCCCAGACCCGCGAGTTGCTCGATGACGCCGTCGACATCATCGTGCGCCTGATGACCAGCGAAGACCCGGTGACGTTCAAGAACGATCGCTGGGATCTACGCGACGCCCGCCTCCACCTGCGGCCCTACACCCATCCTCATCCGGAAATGGCGATTGCCGCGGTCGCCTCGCCTGCGGGACCGCGGATCGCCGGACGCTACGGCATGGGCCTGTTGTCGATCGGTGCGACGACCGCGGCCGGTTTCGATGTGCTCGGGCTGCACTGGGATGTGATGGAGGAGCGCGCCGCTCACTACGGCGTGTCGGTGAACCGTGAGGCGTGGCGCCTGGTCGGGCTGATGCATCTGGCCGAGACCCGTGAACAGGCGTATCGCGACGTCGAGCACGGCATTGCGGCCTGGTTCGACTACTTCCAACACACCGCCGCCTTCCCCCAGATGGCCGTCGGCGATGGCACCAGCGTGCGCGAGTTCATCGACTTCATCAACGAGACCGGCCTGGGCACCGTCGGCACGCCCGATGACGCGGTGGAACAGATCGAACGCCTGGTCAAGCAGTCGAACGGCGGCTTCGGGGCCTATCTCCAGTTGGCTCACGACTGGGCGAACCCACAGGCCAAGTTCCGTAGTTTCGAGTTGTTCGCCCGCCATGTCGCCCCGAAGTTCCAAGGGCAACACCATTCGACGGTTGACGCGAAGAATCGGGCGTAGCCGCTCGGCCGATGTTGGCCGAGAGCAACATGGCCGCCGTCGAGGCGGC
>JANNNL010000081.1:0-4868 GCA_031398525.1 Actinomycetes bacterium
ACTCGACCGGTGCCGAACGACTCGGGGCCTGCGGACGCGGGCCCGATGATCCGGCGGACGGACGACTGCCCGTGCGAGCGCGCGATGGATCCTCACGTGATCCACCGCGCCCGGCCGGTGGCCGACCTCGCAGCGGTGTCACCCGTTCGGCATCGCTCATCGGGTCGGTCCCCACCCGAATCGGTCCACGCGGTGCGGGTTCCTGAACCGGCAGCACGGGCACAGGCTTCAGTTCAACCGGCTGCCCGTCGTCTTCAAAGGCCAGGAAGGGGTCATCGGGAATCGGCGGCTCGTCGGCTGCTTGGGATCGGGGAAACCCCTCGAACTCCGTGAAGTCGTTCATTTGCGTCGCATCAACTGCCGCAGGCGCCTTGAGGGCGGCCGGGGGCGGTGATCCGGCAGCGGCAGGCGGGTCGTCGCGCCAGACGGGCGGGGTCGACGGTGTAAAGCTCGACCAGACATCGAGATCGTCGGTCGGGTCTTTGTCGGCGAACAGTCGCGGGATCTCGCCAGTGGGTGGCTCGGTCCAGTGCGGGAGGGCATCGAAGTCGGCATTGCCGAGGCTGATCGCGGGCCCCGACGAATCGGTGGGGCGCTCACGCTGCGGCAACGGCGCGGGGATTGCATCCCAATCCTCGTCGTCGAAATCGCCGAAATCGTCGTCCTGTCCTGGACGCCAGAGATCGTCGCTCATCGTTCTGGATCCTCGTTCGTAGTTGTGGTCGGGGCCTTCGCCCAAAGACTCGGTGTGCAGCTGGTCGTCAACATGGTCGTCGTCCCCTCAGACTTCGAGGAGCTCCTGCTCTTTGCGGCCCAACGCCTTGTCGATCAGGTCCACATGCTCGTGGGTGATCTTCTCAAGTTCCTTCTCGGCGCGTTCGAGTTCGTCGGCCGAGATGTCGCTCGCCTTCTCGGCCGCTTCCATCTGTTTGCGAGCGTCGCGACGGATGTTGCGCACCGCCACCCGACCATCCTCGGCCATGTTCTTGGTGATCTTGACGTATTCCTTACGACGCTGCTCGGTCAGCGGCGGCAGGTTGATGCGGATCACCACGCCGTCGTTGCTGGGTGAAACACCCAGGTCTGAATCGCGAATCGTCTTTTCGATCGCAGCCAAGGTGTTGCGATCGTGCGGCTTGATAATCAACTGCCGCGCCTCGGGCACCTGGAACGATGCCAACTGCTGTAATGGAACATCAGACCCGTAGTAGTTGACCACCATCCGCTCGACCAACGAAGGACTGGCCCGGCCGGTCCGCACCGTGGAGAACTGGCCCTGGGTGTGCTCTACGGCTCGTTCCATCTTGTCGATGGCCTCAAGCAGGGTCTCTTCCGTCACATCGCCCAGCCTAGTGACGCCCCGAGGCATCACGGGTGATGCTGCTCCGACGACCACTCAGGCGATCAGCAGTCGTGGACGATGGTCCCGGCGCGCTCGCCTTCGAGAATACGACGCAGCGTACCCGGGGCGGTCATGTCGAACACGACGATCGGCAGGTTGTTGTCGCGACAGAACGCAATCGCCGTGGCATCCATGACCTTGAGGTCCTTGGTCATCACTTCGAGGTAGCTGACCTCGTCGTACTTCACCGCGGTCGGGTCTTTACGCGGGTCGGCTGAGTAGATGCCGTCAACTCCCGAGTGTGTTCCCTTGAGAATCGCTCCAGCATCGATCTCTTTGGCCCGCAAAGCCGCAGCGGTGTCGGTGGTGAAGAACGGGTTGCCGGTACCCGCTGCGAAGATCACGACCCGACCCTTTTCGAGGTGGCGCATGGCTCGCCGCCGAATGTACGGCTCGGCGATCCGCGGCATCTCGATAGCGCTCTGGACCCGGGTGTGCTGCCCAACGCGCTCGAGCGCATCTTGCAGCGCCAAAGCGTTCATGACGGTCGCCAACATGCCGATGTGATCGGACTGAGTGGCATCCATCGTGGCGAGCGAGTTCGACCGGCCGCGCCAGAAGTTACCGCCGCCAACGACGACGGCCACATCGACATCGAGCTTCTCGCGGACCTCCATGATCTCACGAGCAGTGACGTCGAGTGTGGCCCCGTCAAGGCCGTTGCCGGATATGCCGGCGAGGGCCTCGCCCGAGGGCTTGAAGACGATGCGCTTCCAGCGGGGCGAGGCCACTCGAATCAGCCGACCTGCACTTGGGCGAACCGGGCGATGGTCGCCGAGCCGATCAGCTGGCTGATCGACAACTTGTCGTCCTTGGCGTAGGGCTGCTCGAGGAGCGCGATGTCCTTGAAGAAGCCCTGGATACGGCCATCGACGATCTTGGCGACCGCCGCCTCGGGCTTCCCCTCGTTGCGAGTAATTACCTCGAGTGTCGCGCGTTCCTTGTCGACGACGCCGGCTGGAACATCGGCCTTGGCGAGGTACTGGGGCTTGGCGAAGGCGATATGGACGGCGACGTCGTGAGCGAGCTCCGTGGAGCCACCCGACATCTCGACGAGCACGGCATTCACACCACGACCACCCTGAATGTGCAGGTACGAATCGATGGTGTTCCCCTCGGCGGCCTCGATGCGGACGACGTCGCCGAGCTCAATGTTCTCTTTGAGGGTGATCTTGAGGTCATCGAGAATTGTCGAACGCTCCGACACATCGCCACCGCTGGCGACGAGATCCGCGAGCGCCTGGCCCTCGGCCTTGAACAAGTCGGAACCAGCCACGAAGTCGGTTTCGCACTTGAGCTTGACGATTGCACCGGTAGTTCCGATGATCGCCAACGAGACGAGACCCTGGGTATTTTCTCGGTCTTCGCGCTTGGCCGATGCGGCCAGGCCCTTCTCGCGAAGCCACTGCTTGGATGCGTCCATATCGCCGTCATTGGCTTCTAGGGCGCGCTTGGCGTCCATCATCCCAGCACCGGTTGACTGGCGCAGGGCCTGCACGTCTTTGGCAGTAAACGCCATGATTCAGGATTCTCCCTCTACGACCAGCGCGGCCACATCGTCGGTGGGTGCGGCTTCGACCGGTGCGGCCTCGACGGGTGCGGCCTCGACCGGGGCTGCTTCGACCGGGACGTCGTCAACTTCGGCGGTGGGCTGAGCGGCCGCTGCGGCGACACGCGCATCGCGATCGGCCTGCGCGGCCATCGCCGAGCGGCGGGCCTCGGCCTGCTGGGCGGCAAACATCGCGTCTTGCTCGGCGCTTCGGCGCGGCGCGGCAACCGGGTTGCGGCGCGAGTTAATGAACCGACCCTCCTCGACAGCGTCGGCAACGACTCGGCACATCAGGCTGGTGGAGCGGATCGCATCGTCATTGCCCGGGATTGGAAAGCGCACAACGTCAGGGTCAACGTTGGTGTCGACCACGGCGACGACCGGGATACCGAGCTTGTTGGCCTCGGTGACGGCGATGTGCTCCTTCTTGGTGTCGATCACGAACACGGCGTCGGGAAGCTTCTTCATGTCGCGCAGACCGCCCAGGTTGCGCTGCAGCTTGGCGAGCTCGCGATCGAGCAACAGCGCTTCCTTCTTGATCATCGCGTCGAACTCGCCCGAGGCCTTCATGCGCTCGTACTCGAGCATCTTGCCGACGCGCTTGGAGATCGTCTCGAAGTTGGTGAGCATGCCGCCCAGCCAACGCTCGTTGACGTAGGGCATGCCGATCTTCTCGGCGTAGCTCTGCACAGGGTCTTGAGCCTGCTTCTTCGTGCCGACGAACAGCACCGTGCCGCCCTTGGCGGTGAGGTCGCGGACGAACGCGTACGCGGTCTCGACACGCGTGAGCGTCTGCTCGAGATCGATGATGTAGATGCCATTGCGCTCACCGAAGATGAATCGCTTCATCTTGGGGTTCCAACGGCGGGTCTGGTGGCCGAAGTGGACACCGGCTTCCAGCATCTGACGCATGCTGATGACTGCCATGACGATCTCCTCGTGCGGTTTCGTGGCCCGCCCCAGGCGCCGTGGCGACCGCTGTGTGGGGACGGGTGCGTTGTCTGTGTGGATCCGGCCGACCGGGTGGCTGACCGGACTGGAATCGTAGCCCGGTGGAAGCTGGATCGGACGTGACCGCTCAGCCGGCGGCACACCGCAGCCGCGGCGGCGGCGCGGGCGCAGCGGGGCTTCCGTCTGCAGGGATGAGGCGCACGACCCCACGCAGCGCTCCGATGAACGGTGCCGGGTCGACGTACCGTTCGCCATCTCGGACACCGAGGTGGAGGCGCCCGCCGGTCGTGCCCACCAGCGAGCCGCGGCCGACGACGTCGCCCGATGACACCCGGGTCTCGCTCAGGTTGCCGTACGTGACCCGCAGACCGTCGCCGTGGCGAACCACGACGTACCGCGTGCCGGCCACGGCTCCGGCGAAGGCGACCACGCCCGATGCGACCGCACGAACCGACTCGCCGGCATCCGTGCCGTACTCGAGCCCGCGGTTGCCGAGGCACCACCGACACACGGGCTCGCGGAACGGATCGGTGACGGCGGCGGTCACCGGAGGCGACCAGCACGGTGCGGCGAGCGCGGCCGACGCGAACGACGCGGCGATCGCGACGAGTGCAGCGACAGCCGCAACCGGGAGTCGGTGCCGGAGTGACGGCCGGCATGATGGCTCGACTGATGGCTGCATTTCACACCTCGTCGGCTCGTGCGCGCACGCGGGTGCGCCGGTGAGTTCGGGCATCCGTGCCGATCGGCCCGAAGGCGGGCAGGCGCCGACGTGCGCGAGTGAGACGCGAGTGAGACGCGAGTGAGAGGGGTCAGCTGACGCCGGCGGCCGACATGCGCGCCCGCAGGTGGATGACCGACTTGGTGTGGATCTGCGAGACGCGACTCTCGGTGACGCCGAGCACCTCGCCGATCTCTGCAAGGGTGAGGCCCTCGTCGTAATAGAGCGACAGGACGAGCTTCTCG
>JANNNL010000086.1:0-3003 GCA_031398525.1 Actinomycetes bacterium
TTCGGCTACATCAACGCCTCGTGGACGCTACGCAGCGACCTGATCTGCCACTACGTCTGTCGCCTGCTCAACCACATGGAGTCGACCGGGACGGTGCAGTGCACCCCTCGCCGACGCGAGTCGGATCGCTCGATGCCCGAACGCCCGTGGATCGAAAACTTCTCGGCCGGCTACATGCAACGGGTGATGCACCTGATGCCCAAGCAGGGTGACCGCGAGCCCTGGATCAACCCGCAGAACTACAGCCGCGACCGCTACATGTTCCGCAAGTCCCCCCTCGATGACGGCGCGATGCAGTTCACCCGCGCCCAGGTTCCGGCATTGTCCGGTCGCAACTCCGAGGCATCGTCGCAGTGAAGACGGCAGAGTTGTTCGACGTCGGCGGCCTGTCGGTGATGATCACCGGGGCCGCGAGCGGCATCGGACTCGGCTACGCCACCGTGATGGCCGCCAACGGGGCCCACGTGACGATGGTCGATGCCGATACCGACGGGCTCGATCGGGCCGCGCAGCAACTACGCGCCGAGGGGTTCGACGTCGCCGCCCAGGTTGCAGATGTCACCCAACCCGACACGCTCCACGCCGCCGTCGCGGCCGTGCTCGCCCGCCATCAACGGCTCGATGTGGTGTTCGCCAATGCCGGCATCAGCGCCGGGCCCGGCTTCCTCACGCGCGACGGTTCGCGCAACGAGGCCGCGGCGTTGGAGAACCTCTCGCTCGCGACCTTCGACCGCACCATCGCCGTCAACCTGCGCGGCGCGTTGGCCACGTTGCAGGCGGTCGTACCGGCCATGAAACAGCAGCGCCACGGGCGGATCATCGTCACGACAACGGTGTCGCTACTCCAGACCGAGACGCTGGTCAGCACGCTGTACGTCGCATCCAAGGCTGCCCTCGGTCAACTCGTCCGCCAGGCCGCATTGGAGCTCGCGGCGTATGGCATCCTCGTCAACGGCATAGCCCCCGGGCCGACGATCACCGGCATTGGCGGCGGACGGCTGCGTGATGCGGCCGCGCGTGTGCCGTTCGAGCGAGTCAACCCGTCGGGCCGACTGGGCACTCCCGAGGACGTGATGGGCACCGCGTTGTTCCTCGCCTCCCCCGCCTCGGCCTACATCACCGGCACCCAGATCGTGATCGACGGCGGTGGCAGCCTCGGCTCCGTCGTCTGAGTCTTCAGGCCGTCAGCTCGCGTAGCCGCGGCAGGAACTCGGTGCGATGCCGGTCGATCTGCTCGCGGACCTGGCCGGGCATGAGTCCCTTCAGATGCACCCGCACGTTGACCGCGTTGCAGTTTGATTCCTGCAGCACGACGGCCAGCTTCTCGGCGGCCTCGACCCCGTCGGCACCGTGAACCAACTGGTCATCATCGCCCCAGTTGAGGATGGCCTGGGCGGGTGCGTAGCTGCGATAGTGGGCCATCTGGGCGTCGATCTGGGCGGTCGGCGGGTCACCGATCCACACCCGACGGATCAGGATTTTCGCCGCCGTACCTCCGGCCTCGTCGTATGCGTCCGACAGCCGCTTGGAGACCTCGTTGGTTTGCAACGAGTCGTAGAGCACACCCACCTGGTGCAATGCGGCCCGCCGCACCGCAGGCTTGCTCTGCGCGGCAAGCACCATCGGAATCGGATGCCGGCCGGTACGGATCAGCGCCCGGTCGCGCCCGAGCGGAGTCTCATCGGCCCCCCGCAAGGCGGCGACGATGCGTGGCACGGCGACCTTGAACCGTTCGGTGATCTCGGCGAACGGCACCTCGGCCAATTCGAAATCGACCGGCAAGGCGCCGGCGGCGAACCCCGCCCCGACCCGACCCGGATAGGCCGCCGCGAGCCAGGCGAGCTGTTCGGCAATCAGGGCATACGGCTGCATCGGCAACAGCAACGGACACGGTGCCGCCCATCCCGTTGGCATCGCGGCGAGCAGAAACTGGGTGAGTTGGGCCGGGTTCGGTAGGTAGCCGGGGAAGTCGGCGTGGTGTTCCGAGACCATCACCCCGTCGTAGCCCGCTTCGACGGCGAGCGCGGCCTGGGCGCGCAGCTCGGTGACCTGGTCTGCGGCGGCCATGTCGTGCGGGTACAGCCGCAGCGAGATCGAACCAACGGCGAGGGGAGCGACGGTCACTCTCAGAACCCCATGAAGTGGCCGCCGTCGACGATCAACGTCTGGCCGGTGATGTAGGAGCCGTCGTCGCTTGCGAGGAATGCCGCCGCTGCGCCGATGTCGGTCTCCGCGTTGCCGATCCGCCCGAGTGGCGTGCGCGCCGCCAGACGACCGGCGAGTTGTGGATTCGACTCGAATGCCCTGGTCAACGCCGGGGTTTCGGCGACCGGGCCGATGCAATTGACCGTCACGCCGTATTGACCCCATTCCCGGGCGAGGCTCTTCGCCATTGCCCGCTGGGCCGCCTTGACCGGTGAGTACAGCGGCAGTGTGTGGCTACCCTCCACCCCGCTCGGCGACGTGATCAAGATCAACCGACCCCGCTCACGAGCGGCCCGCAGATGCGGCGAGGCGATCTGGGCGCAGTAGAAACTCCCCCATACCGCGGTTCGCGACAGCGTTTCCCAGACCGCCGGTTCGACCGTTTCGAGCTGGTGCACCGACGCCGCCCCGGCCACGGCGTTGTGGATCATGATCTCCAGCCCGCCGTACCGGGCGATCGTTTCGTCGACGCACGCCTGGATCTGGGCCCGGCTGGTCACGTCGGTGACGATGCAGACGGCCTCACCGCCAGCGTCGCGGATTGACGCCGCGGCCGGTTCACCGGTCTCGGCGCGCCGGGCGGCGATGACGACGTTGGCCCCCTCGGACGCAAGCCGTCTGGCGATCCCCAGACCGACGCCCTGGCCCGCGCCGGTGATGATCGCCGTGCGACCGCGCAGTCGGTCGGTGATCACGGTGCCAGCCATCGCCCACCATCGATCGTGATCGTCTGGCCGCTCAGATGACGGCCTGCCGGGCTGACAATGAACCCGATGATGTCGGCGATATCGCCCGGCG
>JANNNL010000097.1:0-10727 GCA_031398525.1 Actinomycetes bacterium
CAACGGAACGTTGAGTTTTGTCAATGAACCGCAGTCGACGAATCAGGAGCGGTACTCGTCGCGCGAGGCAGTGAACGCCCCCCAGTTGGTCATCACCACAGGTTCGGGTGGAGGTTCGGTGCCGGTGGCATCGTTTACGAAGTCGGCGGCGTCGGGTGTTGCGCCGTTGACTGTGACCTTCACCGATGCGTCGGCGAATGGGCCGACGTCGTGGTCGTGGAACTTTGGTGATGGGACGCCGGTGTCGACCGTGCAGAGTCCGGTGCACGTGTTCGGCACGGCCGGTACGTACGACGTGACACTGACGGCAACAAATGCGGCGGGTTCGAACACATCGGTGGCCCAAACCGTGACCGTCACCGCTGCGCCACCCGCAGCGCCGGTGGCATCGTTCACGAAGTCGGTGTCGTCGGGCGTGGCGCCTCTGTCGGTGACGTTGACCGATACGTCGGCGAACACTCCGACGTCGTGGTCGTGGAACTTGGTGACGCGACCCCCGTGTCGACCGAGCAGAGTCCGGTGCATATATTCAGCGCAGCCGGTTCATACAACGTGACGTTGACGGCCACGAACGCAACAGGGTCGAACACATCGGCGGCGCAGGTCGTCACTGTCACAGCCGGCGGCAGCTCCGTGACGACCACGTTCGCAG
This sequence comes from Actinomycetes bacterium, assembly GCA_031398525.1. GTDB lineage: Bacteria > Actinomycetota > Acidimicrobiia > Acidimicrobiales > Ilumatobacteraceae > JANMJD01. The sequence goes on from JANNNL010000097.1 coordinate 653, forward strand.
CCGCAGAGGACGCCTACGTCGATCTCGCCTCGCCGACGACGCCCAAGGGAACCAGCGGCACGTTGTACAACGTTCAGTCGACCAACACGCAGCGCACGTACATCAAATTCAACGTCACCGGATTGGCGGGTACGGTGACCAACGCCATATTGCGGCTGTGGGTTACCGACACCACGGACAACGGCGCAGCTTGGTACAAGATCACCGACACGACCTGGACGCAGGCCACACTGACGTGGGCAAACGCTCCGGCCGTGAACGGATCTCTCGTGGGCGACCCGGTCGCTGTCACGGTAGGTACGTGGTTGGAGATTCCCGTCACGGCGTTCATCACGGGCAACGGAACGGTCAGCTTCGCGAACCTGCCCACCTCGGCCAACGCCGAGAAGTATTCGTCGAAGGAAGGCGTCAACGCGCCGCAACTCGTGATCACCACGGGTTGAGGTTTGATGTCTGATTGATCTGGCATCGGCGCCGTCACTGTGTTGTCTCACGTCGGAGGCACCCGGTGACGGCGTCGAACCTTTTGTTGGAACGGTGGCTACGTCGCCGCATTCCGTAAGCGCCGCCCGACGGCGTAGTGTCCGAGATCTCACACGGAGGATGTTCATGAAAGTAATGGTGACTGGTGCGGCCGGCTTCGTCGGTAGCTCCTTGAGCGAAGCGCTGATCGGGGCCGGGCATGAAGTGGTCGGTGTCGATTGCTTCATCCCGTACTACGACCGGGCGGTCAAGGAGTCGAATCTGGCAGCGCTGCGACTGAACCCGTCGTTCGCCTTTCACGAGTTGGACCTTCGAACGGCCGATCTCGGACCGTCACTCGATGGCGTCGAGGCCGTTGTGCACTTGGCCGCGATGCCCGGCCTGGCCAAGAGTTGGACCGATGTCGAGTTGTACTCGTCGTGCAACATCGTGGCCACGGCCCGCCTGATCGACGCATGTCGCGGTCGATCGCTGCACCGCTTCGTGCATATCTCGACGTCGTCGGTGTACGGCTCAGAAGCCAACGGTGACGAGACGATGCCGATTCGACCGGCGTCGCCGTACGGCATCACCAAGCTTGCCGCCGAGCACCTGGTGTTGGCCCACGCCGAGCAGTATGGGCTCCCAGGCGTGATCCTGCGGTACTTCTCGATCTATGGGCCCCGTCAGCGACCCGACATGGGCTACAACCTCTTCTGTGAAGCGCTGCTCGATGGCCGCCCGATCACGATCTTCGGTGACGGCTCGGCCACGCGATCGAACACATATATCGATGACTGTGTGCGTGGCACGATGCTCGGGCTACAGCTTGGGCATGTTGGCGAGGCGTACAACATCGGTGGTGGTGAGGTCATTGGACTGCTCGATGCGATCAACGTGATCGCCGACGCGGCCGGCGTGAAGCCGCACCTGATCTTCGGTGACAAGCGCCCGGGAGATCAGAAGTCGACCCAGGCGGACTGCTCGAAGGCCGCCGAACATCTGGGCTACCACGCGACCGTCGGGCCCCATGAAGGCCTTGTCCGTCAGTTCGCGTGGCATCAGAACAGGCGTAACTCCTCGGCGTGATCGTGGCACCTCTGAACGCGCTGTAATGGGTCGTTGGACCCGGGCTTTCGTTTAATTCTTGAGCATTTTTTTCGACTACTCTGTCACTGGCCTCGTTTGCGGGAGGTCCGTTGGCGGAGGCTGAAATGAGAATAAGCGGATTGTTTTTGCTGGGTGGTCGGCGAGACCTGCACGGCGCACAGCGCTTGAAGTCGGTCGTGGTGGTCGGTGCGGTGGTTGCATCGGCACTCGGAGTGCTCTCTCTGTCCCCGCCCGCCGCCTTTGCGGTGCCGCCGACGATCGCGTTCTCGCGGAGTATTCAGACCAAGCCATTTGTCGGGACGAATACCTCGATCAATGACAATGAGGGATTGTCGTACGTGCCGACCAATAACCAGATGTGGCTCATTGATGACAGCACCGACAAGCTGTACGCGTTCAACAAGGACACTGGCGTCCTCGGGCAGACATTCTCCAAGTCGCAGTTCGCCGCGGCGACGAGGTTGGGCGGCACCGAACTTGCCGGGTCGACCCGGTTCGACGACGGGGAGGCGATCGCCTACGACGATGCCAACGACACGTTGTACGTGTTCAGCGGCACCTGCTGTACGTCATCGGTCAAGCCGACGGTGTTTCGTCTGACGCGGTCGAGCCGCGCCGGCGCGTTCTTGATCGACTCATGGCAGCCGCTGCTTGCGCCGTACAACGACCTGTCGGGTGTCGCCGCGCGGGGAAGCGAGATCTGGATCGGTGCGGGAAAGGATCTCGCCCGCTACGACTACGTGACGAACACCACGACATCCCCTCGTCGATTCTTGGGAATCGTCGGATATCTCGGTATCGACTTCGATGAATCCGGGTCGGATCTGTGGATAGCCGACAAGGGCAATCGCGTCAAGAAGTACGACTTCGTCTCGGGTACGCAGGTCGCCGGATTCGACTGGGCAATGTCGACATATAACTGCCGCGACGCCCGGGCGATAGAACTCGTCGGCAACCAGATCTTCGTCTCCGACGGCTACGACTACTACGGCTCGGTCTCGACCGCCTTTGGCGTGAGGGTGTACGACCTTGGCGGCGGAGCGATACCGACTCCGCTGGCGTCATTTACGGCTACTCCCTCGACCGGTGCGGCACCCCTCACTGTCGCATTCACCGATACGTCGACCCAGGCGCCCGCCTCGTGGAGTTGGAACTTCGGCGACGGCAATTCGTCAACGTTGCAACATCCGACGCATATCTACACGACGCCGGGCAACTACGACGTGCGCCTCACGGCGACCAACTCCGCCGGCGACAACGTCTCGGCCCTCACCACGATCTCGGTGACGAACCCCGCCCCCGTCGCCTCGTTCACCAAGACGGTGTCGTCGGGCACCGCCCCGTTGTCGGTGGGCTTCACCGACACATCGACCAATGCCCCCACGTCGTGGTCGTGGAACTTCGGTGACGGTTCGCCGGTCTCCACGGCCCACAACCCGACCCACATCTTCATGGGCAGCGGCACGTTCAACGTGACGCTCACGGCGACGAATGCTGGAGGGTCTGGCACGTCGGCCTCGCAGTCGGTCACCGTCTCCGCTGCTGCGGTCCCGCCGGTGGCATCGTTTACGCAGACCAGCTCATCGGGCAACGCCCCGTTCTCGGTTGGCTTCACCGACACATCCACCAACGTCCCCACGTCGTGGTCGTGGAACTTCGGCGACGGCTCGCCGATCTCCACCGTTCGCAATCCGACCCACATCTTCACGGACACCGGCACCTTCAACGTGACCCTGACCGCGACGAACGCCGTCGGGACGGGCACCTCGGGGGCGCAGTCGGTCACGGTCGTCACTGGCGTGGTCCCGCCGGTGGCGTCGTTCACGACCAGCGACTCGTCGGGTACCGCTCCGTTGTCTGTCAGCTTCACCGATACCTCGACCAATACGCCGACCTCGTGGAGTTGGAACTTCGGTGACGGCTCCCCGGTATCAACCACGCCCAATCCCACTCACGTGTTCTCGGGAGCAGGTACGTTCAACGTCACCCTCACCGCAACGAACGCAGGCGGTTCGCATACATCGCCAGCAACCACCATCACGGTGACGGTGGTGGTCGTTGCTCCGGTGGCGGCGTTCACGATGACGCCGTCGAATGGACCCGCACCGCTGTCGGTGCAGTTCACCGATACGTCGACCAATGCCCCCACGTCGTGGAGCTGGGACTTTGGCGACGGTGATTCATCGACGCAGGCGAGCCCATCCCACACCTTCGCAGTCGAGGGTTCTTACGATGTCGTCTTGACAGCGACGAATACCGCCGGCTCCGACATCGTCACCCACACCGTGGTTGTCTCGGCCCCGATTGCAGTTCCCGTGGCGTCGTTCACCGCCTCGGGCTCTAGTGGCGTCGCCCCACTCGTTGTGGAATTCACTGACACGTCGACCAACGCGCCGACCTCGTGGAGCTGGAACTTCGGGGACGGGTCAGCGCTGGTTGCGACGCAGAACCCGTCGCATACCTTCGCGAGCGCTGGCGTGTTCAACGTGCGGTTGACGGCGACCAACGCCGGTGGCAGCGACATCTCGGCCGCGTTGACCGTGACGGTCACGGCCCCGGTCGCGGCTCCGTTTGCCTCGTTCACGCGCTCGCCGGGTTCGGGGCTGGCCCCACTATCGGTGGCGTTCACCGATACATCGACGAACGCTCCGACCTCGTGGAGTTGGTACTTCGGCGACGGCACCGCCGTTTCGACGATCCAGAACCCCTCGCATGTGTTCGGTGCAGTTGGAACGTTCACGGTGACGCTGACGGCGACCAACGGCGCGGGAAGTTCATCGTCGACCCAGACCGTAACGGTCAACGCGACATCGGCGACTCACACGGTGATCGCCAGCGAGGACGCCTATGTCACTCAGGCGTCGCCGACCACCACTCATCCGACGGGCAGCCAGATCTACAACCTGGCATCGACGACGGCCGCCACGCGTGGCTACGTAAAGTTCAACGTCACGGGAGTGACGGGCACGGTCACGAGTGCCAAGCTGCGACTCTGGGTCACCGACGGAACCGACAACGGTGCGGCGTGGTGGTTGGTCTCCAACGCGTGGACCGAGGCCGCGGTGACCTGGGCCAACGGTCCTGCCCCAACGAGCGGCGCGCTGGCGGGCGATCCGGCGGCGACGGTGGCCGGCGGCTGGCTAGAGATCAACGTGACGGCACGGGTCGGCGGCAACGGTACGTACAGTTTCGCCAGCCTGCCGACGTCAACCAACGGCGAGAAGTTCTCGACCCGTGAGGGAGTGAATCCGGCCCAACTCGTCATCGTGACGGGCTGATTCCACCGGAGCAGTTGGGCGCCAGGGCTAGTTGGCGGAGCTGACAATTGTGGCGATGAGCGCATCAATCGTCTCGTCGGTGAGTGGTCCGTCGTTGCACACCTCGACCCGGCGAACTGAAGCGACCGGCAGGACCTGCTGGGTCCAACGATCCTCGATCTCGGTGAGGTTCGCATCCTGCTTGGCAAGCTCAGCGGCTCGTTCGTCGGGCGAGAGGCCTTCGACCCGGCTGTGATGGGCCGAGCGGGTGTCGAGTCGCTCGGCATTGAGCGCGTTGGGAGCGGTGACGCGAATGATCACGTCGGGGCCAAGCCGACCGCGCCCGGGCCGGGCGCGGTCGAGGCATGGTTTCCAGTCGCCGCGAAACCCGATCGAACACAACTGTTGAATCACGCCCTGGTCGAACAGATGAATGCCACCGAACCGGCGCGCACTACGCATTGTCGACCGCACGACCAACCAGTTCTGAGCGAGCTTGACCAGGTCTTTGGGTGGCTGGCCCGATTTGACCAGAGCCCGGATGATGCGTGTCGCCTCGATGGGCGATCGCACCAGTTCGAGGCCGGCGACGCGTATTTTTCGCAGCGCCCGCGTGCGGCTGGGCAGCGTGGCCGCCACGGCCCGCAGGCCATCGTGGGCGTCGTGGCCGTTGCCTTGGAGCGCGGCCAGCAGCCGATCGGCGATATACGACTTGCCGACCCCCGGGGTACCGCTGAACTCGACGATCACGCTGTGGGGAACTCTGGGCACGGGGAGCCAGCGTAGAGCGTCGAGCGGGGCGAATGACCTCGCGATCGCCGGCCGGACGAGGGTTTCTGAGGAAGACTCCGGCCCTGGGAATTGCCGTGTGCGAGCATGGCCCGATGACCGACAGTTTCTTTGCCGACGTGGCGTCACCCATCCGCTACGAGGGTCCGGAGTCCGACAATCCCTTGGCGTTTCGCTGGTACGACGCCGACCGAGTGGTCGCAGGCCGACGGATGGAAGATCACCTGCGCTTCGCAGTGTGCTACTGGCACTCGTTCACCTGGACCGGGTACGACATCTTTGGGGCCCCAACCCTTGATCGCCCGTGGCTTGCCCCGGGTGGCGACCCGATGGCTCACGCCAAGGTAAAGATGGCCGCCGCGTTCGAGTTCTTCAGCAAGCTGGGCGCGCCGTTCTACTGCTTCCACGACCGCGACATCGCCCCCGAGGGAGCCACATTCGCCGAATCGTGCCGCAATCTCGACGTGATGGTTGACGAGGCAGCCGCACACCAGGAAGCCACCGGCGTCAAGCTGCTGTGGGGCACCGCGAATCTGTTCTCGAATGCTCGGTTCATGGCCGGCGCGGCGACCAACCCGAACCCCGAGATGTTCGCCTACGCCGCCGCCCAGGTCGCTCACTGCATGAACGCAACCCAGCGTCTCGGCGGAGCCAACTACGTGCTGTGGGGCGGCAGAGAGGGCTACGAGACGCTGCTCAACACTGACTTGAAGCGCGAACTGGATCAGCTTGGACGATTCTTCAACATGGTCGTCGAACACAAGCACGCGATCGGTTTTGAGGGCGCGATTCTCATCGAGCCGAAGCCGTTCGAACCGACGAAGCATCAGTACGACTACGACGTCAATACGGTGCACGCGTTTCTGCAGAAGTACGGCCTGGAGCACGAGGTACAGGTCAATATCGAGGTCAACCATGCCACCCTGTCGGGCCACGACTTCGGCCACGAGGTGGCGATGGCGGTCAATGCCGGCATCTTCGGCTCGATCGACGCCAACGCCGGTGACGACCGCCTCGGCTGGGATGTCGACCGGTTCCCGGTCTCGGTCGAGCAAATGTCGCTCGGCATGTACGAGATATTGAAGGGCGGCGGGTTCACCACCGGCGGACTCAACTTCGACTCGAAGCTTCGTCGTCAATCGACCGACCGCAGCGACCTGTTCCATGCGCACATCGGCGGTATGGACACAATGGCGCGCTCGCTGCTGGTTGCCGCAGCGATGCTCGAGGACGGTGCGCTGCAGGCCAACCTGGACGCCCGCTATGCCGGGTGGACGACGTCAGCGGCGGTCGCGATGCTCCATGGTGACCACACGTTGGCCGATCTGCACGCTGCCCAGTTGGCCGGCGGGCCCGAGCCCCGCAGCGTCACCGGCGGACAGGAGCGGTTGGAGAATCTCGTCGCCCGCTACGTGGAGCGCGCTCGCTAGCCACCATGTACCCGGCCTGTGATGGTCGGCTACGTTGGGCGCGTGTCTGTGATCCGATTGGGCGATCTGGTCATGCGGCGAACTTCACGCGCCCGGCATCGTGCTCTTGGTCGCGATGCTGACCGAACTGGGTCTTGACGTCGGTGTGCTTGCCGACCTGGTCGAGCCACCCGGCGAACGTGACAGTCGACTACAGGTTCGGTGGAAGAAGCCGATTCACATTCTCGAAGAAGAAGTACAGCATCACGACGAATGGGCCAATGCCGACGAGGGCGCCAACCCAGTTGCGATGGACCTTCTTTGAGAGCCGCCACGCGGCGAGGGCGAGTAGCGTCAAACCCATTCCCCAGAGGGCGATCTGCGGCCAGGCGTTGGGGTCGCTGAACCAACCGGCCGATAGGGCATCGACTGACTCATCGAAGCTCTCGCTGACGCCATCGACCGGGTCGACCTCGCCGTTTGGGTCGGTGGTCGGAGCCTCGGCGGGGTCGGCGAGGGTGTCAGTCGGGACTACGCCGTCAACGACGGTGGTCGCCGAGTCGACATCTTCGCCGGGAAGCGGTTCGACCGGTGCGGGCACTAACGCGGCCGTTGCCGGGTCGAGATAGTTGGCAGTCGCCGCACCGAGCGGACTCGAGGCGGCCTCGTCAAGATCGGCCGTGACGACAATGCGTTGCTTGGCTGAATACTTCGGGTTGCACGACGTCAACGTCAACATCTTCTTGTCGGGCTGGTTGGCGACCACCTGCCCATCGGACGGCTTGACGATTTGCTGACCCGTCATTCTGTATACGTAGCGCCCCTGCAGGGTCTTGACGATGATCTCGTCGCCGATCTGTACCCGGTCGATGTCGATGAACGGCTGGCCGTTCGTGGTCCGGTGGCCGGCGAGCGCCGCGTTGCCGGGCTGGCCGGGCAGCGGTGAGCTGGGGAAATGCCCGACGCCCTTCTTCAGATCGTCGGTACGGACCCCGGCCACGATGATGGCCGTCAAATTGATCGAGGGAATCTCGATGTACGCAATGGCGTCGCCGAGTGCGATCGGCGGCAACGGGGCGGCGATCGTTGGTGCGGCCGGCAGGGTGGTCTCAGGTGCGGCCGGTGGGGCGACGGCGCCCTCGACCGTCGTCTGAGAGATGGAAGTGTCGGGACGCGATGCGACCGTCGTGACCGGTGGCAAGGCCGGAGCCTCTGCGAGAAGCGCTTCGAAGTCACGGCGAAGGTCGTTCTGGTGCTGGTTGTACTGGATGCCCGTGCCCCACAGCTGGTACGCAACGAACGCGAAAATCAACAGGCCGAGTGAAATGAGAATGCGGCCGAGGCCTCCGACGTACCACCGCCAGTCGCGGGGGTGCTTGACCGGTGCCGGGCGTTCCAGCCAGACCGGGGGGACCTCGGCGCGCGCTTGGGCCGCCTTCGTGCGTTGGCCGCGCGTGGTGGGCTCCGCGACCCGCGCCGGGGTGGGCCGCGGTTCGGGCTGCGGTTCGGGCAACGATGGCGCAACGGGGACGGAACGCGACATTCCACCCGGCGGGCTGAGGTCCACAGGCGGGCCGACCGGTGGCCCTGCGAAAGGGGTGCCACTGTTCTCAACGCCATTCACGGCGGCTCAGGATAGAGGCGATGTGACGTTCGGTGGCCGCGGGGGACTCAAATCGCCTACGGTCGCGGGCGGCCATGGCACCTGTCGTCGATCTCCGAGATGCCGTGGTCGTGCTCGGGGCGTTTCCTGCGCTGGCTGGCGCGACGCTGACGGTCGAGCGTGGCACGATCGTGCTGCTCGAAGGGCCCAATGGTGCCGGTAAGACGACGCTGTTGCGGTTGTGCGCCGGACTTCTGCCGCTGGCCCGCGGCGACGCATCCATCTTGGGATGCGATCTACGGACCGATCGCGTCTCCCTGCGGCGTCGAGTCGGTCTGCTCGGCCACGCCAACGGGCTCTATAGCGACTTGACGGTGGCCCAGAATGTCACGTTCTGGGGGCAAACGGTCGGTGCGTCGGAAACGGAACTGACTGCGGCCCTCGACCGACTTGGTCTCTCGGGTCGCCTCGCCGACCTGCCGGTCGGGCGGTGCTCGGCGGGTCAACGACGGCGAACTGCTCTGGCCTGCCTGGTCGCCCGGCGAGCCGAGTTGTGGTTGCTCGACGAGCCTCACGCCGGTCTCGACGCCTCCGGTCGCGACGAACTCGACGCCGTGTTGCGAGAGGCAGCCCTGGCGGGGGCCACGGTGATGGTCGCGTCGCACGAGCGCGAGCGGGCCGGGGCGCTGGCCGATCGCGTAGTGTCGGTCGTTGCCGGCCAGATATCGGAGCGACCGACACCTGACTATATTGCCGGTGAGCAGCCATGATGCGGATCGCCCGGCTTATCGCCGCCAAAGACCTACGCGTCGAGTGGCGGTCCCGCGTGCTGCTCAACCAGGTGTTGCCGTTCTCGATGATCGTGTTGGTGCTGTTCGCTTTCGCCCTCGACAACGGCGGGGTCGTCAGCGATGGAACGACCAACCGTCCGATCAGTCGTCCGATCACCGAATACGTCGCGCCGGGCTTGCTGTGGTTGGCGACAATGTTCAGTCTGCTGATCGTCGTGCAACGGGCGTTCGCCATCGAGGCCGGAGATGGTGCACTCGATGCTCTGCGCGTGGCCGGGGTCGACCCGGCGGGTATCTTCCTTGGCAAGGCGTTGGCCATCGCCATCCAGCTGCTCGTGCTAGAAGTCGTCACTGCCCTGGGGGTCATCGTGTTCTATGACGCCCAGGTGCGACTCGGGGGGCTGGTGTTGTTGGTCACCACCTTGGTGACAGCTACCTGTGGTCTCGCCGCGGTCGGTACGCTGTATGGCGGACTCACCGCCGGAGCCAAAGGCCGCGAAACCCTGCTTCCGCTGCTGTTACTTCCGGTGGTGGCACCCGTACTCATCGGGGCGACCAAGGCCAGTGAAGCGGCCTGGGGCACCGGGGGAACGGGTTTGACCGAGGGCTGGCCCTGGGTTGGTCTACTTGCGGTGTTTGCCGCGGTGTTCATCG
>JANNNL010000105.1:0-12101 GCA_031398525.1 Actinomycetes bacterium
CGTGGCGCCGTGGGCGTAGATGCAGACCTTGCCGTTCGTGCCGACCGGCACGATTGCGGTGTTGGCGATGTCGACCCCGGCTTGGAAGTTGAGGTTGGAGGCGTTCGGCTGGGTCTGGCCGCAGGGCCACATGGTCAGGTAGCCGCCGGCCTCCTGGTTGGTGGCCGTCACCGTCACGACTGCTGTCTTCGGAGCCCCGAGCCCGATACGGTCGTTGACCTGCACCTCGGTGATGCTCCCAGCAGGTCGGAGTCCGGCATTTGCTCCCTGCCCGTCGATGGTCCGACCGCCCGGCCGGGTATCGAGGAGGCGGGCAGGGTCACGCGGCCGGTAGGTCGTGGTGACGGGGACGTAGCCGGAAGCATCCACGATCAGCTGAGTGGCGGCAGAGGTGAACACGCAGATGGTGCCGTCGGCGCCGAGCTTGGCGATGCCGAACGCCGCGACGGTCGCGCCGGAGGCGTAGTTGAGGTTGGAGGCGTTGGGTTGGATGGTGCCGCAGGGGTAGACGGTGACGTAGCCGGGTGCGGTGGTGCCGTCGACCGTGATGTTGACGATTGCGGCGTTGGCGCCCTTGACGATCCCGGCCCGGCCGGTGACCTGGACCTTTGTGGTGGATCCCGCCGACGCCGGGCCGCCGCCCTGCTCGAGGCCGTCGATCGTGCGTCCGCCGGCGCGGGAGTCGTGGAGGCGGGCGGGATTCATCGTCACGAAACTGGTGTCGGCGGGGAGGGCGCCGTTGACGTCGACGATGAGGTCGGCGGCGGTCGACGTGTACACGCAGACCTTGCCACCGGCCCCGAGTGCGGCGATGACTGCGTTGGCGATGTCGACGCCGGCCGTGTAGTTGAGGTTCGAGGCGTTGGGTTGCGTGGTGCCGCACGGCCAGACCGTGAGGTAACCCTCGCCCGTGGTGCCGGTGGCAGTGACGTTCAAGGCCACCCCGCTCGCGTCGGCGGGTACACCCCCGCGGCCCGCAATGGTCACCTCATAGGTGGAACCAGCCGAGCGCTGCCCGGCCCCGGCGAACTGCCCGTCGACCGTGCGGCCACCCGTGCGGGTGTCGGCCAACCGGCCGGGGGCGGTCGAGATCAGATCGTGAACCGCATCCACGAGGACCACGCGGTTCGACCTAGTGGACACTGGGATCTGCCCGGCTGCCGTCGGTGTCGACGATGCCGACCCCAGCTTCAGGGGATCGACGCCGAGCATGCTGTTCGCCGATGTCACCTTCCCCACCAGCCCGTTCGGGCCGGCGAGCGTGATCGCCCCCGCGTCCGTCACGCCCCCGTTGTCGAACAGTTCACTGACGATCACAACCCGGTTGTTCGGCAGGGTGGTGACGTCCAAGCCGACATAGTCGCCGTTCGTGACGCCGTACAGGCTGTTCGATGTCGACACGGCACCCGTGAGCCCCGCTGGTCCGTTGGCCCACGTCACGGCACCGACGCTGATTCCCGCTCCGTTGTACCAGAGGTAGCTGGCGACCACGTAGTTTCCGTTCTCCAGCGCGGTGACACCGCCGATGCCGACCTCGTCGAGCCTCGTGGTGCCGTACAGGCTGTTCGACGTCGATACCGCACCGACGAGGCCGGTCGCGCCGTTGGCCCACGTCACGGCACCCGCCTTCTCGACACTCCCGTTGTCCCACCAGTCGCTCACGACGACATAGTTGCCATTCGTCAACGCGGTTACCCCGCTGTGGCCGACCTGGTCGCCGGACTGCGTGCCGTACAGGCTATTGGCCGTAGTCACGGGTCCTGCCGAACCGCCGCTCCCGCGAACCCAGGTCACGGCACCGGCGGTAGCGGCGGCACCGTTGTTCCAGTTCGGGCTGGCGACGATGTAGTTGCCGTTCGTCAGCGCCGTCACCCAGCCATAGCCGACCTGGTCGCCGGTCTGCGTGCCATGGAGGCTGTTGGCCGTCGTCACGGCTCCGGTGAGACCGGTCGCTCCGTTCGCCCACGTGACCGCGCCCACGTTCACCACAAAGCCGTTGTCCCACGATGGGCTGACGACGGCATAGTCCCCGTTCGGAAAGTCCGCCACGCCGAACTCGCCGACGGAGTCGAGGGTTTGGGTGCCGTAGAGGCTGTTGGACGTCGAAACGGGCCCGGTGAGACCCCTCGTCCCATTGGCCCATGTCACGGCCCCGCCTTGGAGGGCCCCTCCGTTCGACCAGAACTCGCTGGAGACGACGTAGTTGCCGTTGGCCAGTACCGTCACCCCCGACCATCCGACCAGATCGCCGGACAGGGTTCCGTGCAGGCTGTTCTCGGTGGTGATCGGGCCGGTCAGCCCGGTGGCGCCATTCACCCATGTCACGGCACCGACGTCGATGTTCTCGCCGTCCGACCATGCTGGGCTGATGACGACGTAGTTGCCGTTGACCAGCGGCTCGACTCCGTCTTCCCCCACCTGATCGCCAGCGCTGGTGCTGTGCAGGCTATTGGCCGTGGTGACCGGGCCGGTCAGCCCGGTGGCGCCGTTGACCCAGGTGACCGCTCCGACATCGGCCAACCCGCCGTCGTCCCACAGGCCGCTGGACACCACGTAGTTGCCGTTGGCGAGCGCCGCGACACCGTCGGACCCGACCCGGTCGTCGGCGGTGGTGCCGTGCAGGCTGTTCGCAGTCGACACCTGCCCGTTGAGTCCCGTGGTGCCGTTCACCCACGTCACCGCCCCGACTTTCGCCACCGCGCCGTTGTTCCAGTCTGGGCTTCTGACCAGGAAGTTGCCGTCCGCCAGCACCCTGATACCGAAAGAGCCGACCTTGTCGTCGGGCAGAGCCCCGGTGAGCACCGAGATCACCGCGCGCGTCACGCCGTTATACAGGTACACCGCGCCGATGTTCTGCGCAAATGCAGTGTCGACGACGACGAAGTTGCCGTTGGGCAGAACCTCGACGCGAGCGCCGAATCCGATGCTGCCACTCGGGCCCGTGAGGATCGTCGACGTAACCGTGGCTCCTGCCGGAGCCCCGCCGATCAACGCCACGGCCGCCGCCGTTGCGAGCACCGTCCCCACGATCGCGGACCCGAAGCCTCGGAGCGGCCGAGGCCGTCCGGGTGATTGTCCTGGTGCGGCCGGCGCCGTCATCAGGTTTCCTTCCCGTGGTTGTTCTGGGTTCGGGGAGGCGATGACGCCGACGGTGTCGAAAGTGGGTTCGGCCCGGACGTCTCGGGTGCACCGTGCATCATCGTCTCCTCGTGGTTTCGGTCGTGACTGGCACCGACCACTCAACCGATTCGGGTCGCGCGGTCAGCGTCATTCATACTCTCGCGAGCGGGCGCACGATCGGACATCGGGGGAACCCCTGTAAATGGTGGAATCGACCGGATTTGCCGCACGCATCGGCCGGACCGCAACCCCCGGTGTCAGCTCGACCGCGACTCGTCGGATTTGGGGCCGCCCTGCAACCGTGAGGCCAACTGGGCACGATTGGCGACGGCGAGCTTGCGATAGATGGTGGTGACGTGCGCCTCGACGGTCTTGGGGCTGATGTGCATCGCTGACGCGATCTGCCGAGTGGTCTGCCCCGTTGCGGCGAGGGATGCAACCGTCTCCTCGGTGTCCGTCAGTCCGCCCGGCGTTTGCCCGCTGGCCCGCGTGCGGCCGCTGATCCGCGTCGCCTCCCGGCGGGCCAACTCGGCGAAATGAACGGCCCCGACTCGATCGAAGGTGACGAAGGCGGCGTGGAGTGCTTCGCGGGCACGTAGACGTTCACCGGCCGTCCGGGCGACCGTGCCGAGCACCAGCAGCGCGCGAGCCCGGTCGTAGACGAGCGTTGTCGACGCAAGCACATCGACCGATCGCTGCGCATGATCGAGCGCCTCGGCGTGGAGGCCCTCCTGCAGAGCACGCAGTGCCCGCCCTCGTTCGACGACCGAGTGGGTGCTGCATCGGTCGACCCGCCGGGCGCGTGCGTCGAATCGATCGAGTACTTCGTCGGCCCGCGTCCGATCACCGATTCGAACGAGACACTCGATGTAGTCGCCGACGAAGCGGTGATACCCCGGTTCGAGCAGGCGCATCTGCTCCCCGAGCTCGTCGTACCGCATGAAGTGGCCGGCAGCGACATCGAACTCGTCGCGACATTCGGCGACGAAACCGAGCAGGGCCACGCCGAGCCGCTCGGTCCAGGGGATCTGCTGTTCGAATCCCCGTTGGCGCAGCGTTTCGCCGATCACCAGGGCGTTGTCGTACCTGGCGCGGAACGCGGCCACGAGGGCAAGGTTGAAGTCTGCGGCTTCGACCTGGCCGCCCTGGCGTGCCTCGGTGGCCAAGTCCCGATGCCGCTCGGCCGACGACTCGGCTCGATCCCAGTCGCCGGACCACAGATACAGCTGCGGAAGATGCCCGAGCGCATAGGGCACGCTCGAAGGATCGGAGTCGGCGGCCAGCCCCTCGAACATCTCGATCGACTGCTCGATCTCGTCCGCATACTTCAGCAGGGCCGCAAGCGTGGCGTAGGCCGTGTCGGGACCGATCGCCCGGCTGCCCAACTCGAGCGCGATCGCTTCGTCGAGTCCTGCCCGATCGATGCCGTGGCCAGCGGAGAACCGGGCTGCCGCAGCGGCGGTGAGCACCGAGGCCCTCAGCATCGCATCTCCCGTGGGCTGCTGCGCCATCAGCGAAAGGGCCTCGTCGGCGTGGCGCACCGCCTCCTCGAAGTCGAGATGGTCACAGCGAGCAAGGATCGAGTGGGCTCTCGCCCGGACCGCAACATCGGTGGTGAGGTTGAGACACGCTCGGGCAAGGCGGGCGGCGACCTCACCGTCGGCGGAGCGCGAGAACTCGATCGTGGCGAGCAGGAGGAGGGCACCGGCGAGCACCGAGTCGTCGGTCGTCCGGCTGCGCACCGCTTCGAGCAGTTCGACGGCCTCCTCGGTTCGACCGGCTGTGAACAACAGCTCACCCGTCCGCACTGCCGTGCCGGGCCACGTCGGGTGATCGTGCGGCATGGCGCCAAGCGCAAGGATCCCCAGTTCAGCCGCTTCATGGGGCGCACACCGAGCCAGCTCGTCACCGGCGGCTGCCAGGAGTTCCTCGGACAAGACGATGTCGAATCGCTCGCTGCCGAGCGCTCGATGGATCAGTTGCTCCACTCCGTTCGTCACCTCGGCCAGGCGTCGGTGAAGCGCAAGACGATCGGTCTCGGCCACGGCATCGTGGGCAGCCGAGGCCAGGACGGGGTGGGCAAATCGGACCAGCCCGTTGTCGACGACCACGACCCCGGCGACCTCGGCGGGCTGCAGGGCTCCCAGCTCGCCCAGCCGCGCCATGGCGTCGATCGTCGGCCTGGCAAGCATCGCCGCAAGCGCGCACGCTCGGCGCGTCGCCGAAGGCAGCACTTCGAGCCGCGCCTCGACCGCGGCTGCCAACGACGCCGGAAGCGAAAGCGGGCGACCGGGCCTCACCGCCACGTCGCCTGCCGCCCGGGCGAGTTCGATCACATACAGCGGATTGCCGCCCGCCGTTGCCACCACGCGATCGATCAGGTGGGGCTCCAGTGCGGTCGATGTCGATCGCCGTACCAGCGCAGTCGCTGCGGTGTCAAGGAGAGGATGCAATGCAATGACCTCGTCGCCTCTGATGAATTCCGGAGGAACGACGCCCGTGTCGCCCTCGACTCGTTCCGCAACCACGACGCACACCCTCGCTTCGGGCAATCGTCGCATCGCGAATTCGAAAGGCTCTCTGGACGCCGCATCGAGCCACTGGAAGTCGTCGACCACCACGGTCAACGTTGTGGTCCGAGTGGTGTGCTCGATCATCTCGACCAACGCCATCCCCAATTGGTGAGGGAGCGGCTCCCAGCTCTCCGTCAGGCGAAGTCCGAGGGCGACCTCCAAGGCAAGGCGCCGACCGTCGCTCACGCCGGAACGATCGAGGTCGCGCACCAGATCGCCCAGCGCTGCGAATGACATGCGCTGCTCGACCCTTGTCGGTCGGGCCCGGACGACCAGGTGTCCGCTCCGACGTGCCTGCTCGGTTGCGGCCCGCAATAGTGATGTCTTGCCGATGCCCGGCGCGCCGACGATCCACAGGAGCGAGGTGTGCGACTCTGCGCCGACGATCGCCCGCTCCACGCGGGCGACTTCGGTTTCTCTGGCGATCAACTGGTCACTGGCGGGTCCCACCAAGCATGGGATCGTAGCGTGCGGAATCCCGACCGCGATCCGGTGTTCAGCTGGCCTCGGAGAGGGCAGCTCCGTGCGCGTGTGGAGTCGGTACCGGACCGGGGCTACGAGCGCGCCGACTTCCAGAGCTTCGTGTTCGTCAGGTCAGGGTCCTATACGCACACTGTCGGCTTCGAGGTCCACGAGTGCAACGCCGGGTCGTGCTTGGTGATCCGGCCCGGCCAGGTCCACCGCTTCGGACCGCGCAGCGACTGGGATGGCTGGATCCTGATCGCAGGACCCCAGCACGTCCCCGACACGGTCGCGGATCTGCCCCAGCACATCCGTCTCGGTGGCCCGCTCGCGTCGGCGGTGACCGAATCCTCGATCGAATGGTGTCAGACGAGCAGTTGCCCATGGAACGCGACCGGCTCAACGGGCTGCTCGCCCTGCAGACTCGAGTGCTGGCCAGCCGGCTGGCGTTCGGCGACGCCGACCAGGAACGCACCCAACTCATCGATCTCACCGTCCTCGAGCGGTATCGCGACTTCCGTCAGTCACGAACTCGGGTTCGACGAAGCAACCAACTTCGTCAAGTACTTCAAGCGCGAAACGGGAACGACGCCCAACCAGCTGCGCGCTCACCTCAGATCCGACAAGCCGACCTGACAGCGAGTCCCCGCACAGCCGGCCAGAGCCTGTCCAAGTTCGAGTCCACTCCCCGCCTACCTCCGAGTGGCGCACAGCCGGCTTCCATCGCACGAACCGGCAACGGGGCCAGCGCCGCACATACCGAGAGCGCCGCAGCCGGGAGCCGGCGTCGGGATTGGTGGCAGGATGCCCTACGCGACGCAGTGGAGGAGCTTGCCGCCGTTGAGTCGGAGCATGTCGGCGATCGCATCACCGACCGACATTGACGCATTGGCGTCAGGTCCGGTGAGTTCGGCCATCGCTCGATGAAGATTGCCGGCGAGGCGTTCGCTATCGCTGAGCTGGGCGAACTCGCCGAGCTCGACGCGGCGCGCCGCTTCCAGCGGGGTGAGCCCGGCGGCGACGGCGGCCTTGGCGGTCGACTGGACCATCGTCAGATACCGCTCGATCCCATCGAACACGGACGGGGTGCACACCGGGCCGTGACCAGGCACGACCGTAGTTGCCCCGAAGGCCCGCAGCCGATCGAGGGCCGCGAGGCTGCCGGGCACCGAACCCATCACGACGAACGGCGTCCCGCCGTTGAACACCAGGTCGCCGGTGAACAGGATCTTCTCCTCGGGTAGCCAGGCCACGACGTCGTTGGTCGTGTGAGCGGTCGCTCCGATGTAGTGCAACTCCACGAGACGGTCGTCGGACCACAGGTCGAGACGCGACTCGAACGTGATCGTCGGAGCCCGGAACTCAAGCTCGCCCCAGGTCGGCTGGGTGAACGCCTCCTCGTAGCGCTTGATGCCGGTCCGCTCCATCGCCGCTCGGCACAGCCGATGGGCGACGATCGTGGCCGGCGCCGTGAGGGCGTTGCCGTGGGTGTGGTCGCCGTGATGGTGGGTGTTGACGACGATGCGTACCGGTGCGTCGGTGATCGACCGGATGGTGGCGAGCAGTCGACGGGTACGGGCCTCCGTGGAGCAAGTGTCGATCAGGATCACCCCTTCGGAGCCGACTATGAACCCGGAGTTGTTGATCCACCACGTTCCATCGGGTTGCACGTAGGCGTACACCCCGGGCGCGACCTGGCTGACCTCGGCCGGTTGGATGGGGTTGATCGTGTCGTGCTCGTGCATTTTCTCCAACCTTGTCTGTAGCGGTTGACTTGTCAACACTCATGTGGAATGATCTTCTCAGATTGTCAACACTAGTGTTGAAGATCGTTGATTGATGCTAGCGAAAGGGGGGCCCATGGCCAGCTCAGACCACATCTTGGCACGCGCCGTTCCCTCGACCGTGGGTGTCGTTGGTGGTGGCACGATGGGCGTCGGCATCGCCTACGTGTTCGCCGTCGCCGGCTGGTCGACGACGGTCGTGGAGCCCGATGACGACCGGGCCGAGGCAGTCCACCGCACGATCACCGAGGCTGCCGCCAACGGTGCGGCCCGCGGGAAACTCAATGCCGCGCTGGCCGCTGAACTTCCGTCGTTGGTGCGCCGGGTCCGGGGCGTCGGCGAGTTGCCCGCCGGCCTCGGGCTGGTCGTTGAGACGGTGCCCGAGCGGCTGGAGCTGAAGCATCGGGTCCTGGCCGAGATCGAGGCCGCCGGTCCGCAGATCATCGCCACCAACACCAGCGCGTTGTCGATCAACGTGCTCGCCGAGGCGGTCACCAACCGCAGTGCCTTCCTGGGCATGCACTTCTTCAACCCGGTCTGGTCGCTCCCGCTCGTCGAACTCGTCCGGGCCACCGAGACCAGCGATGCAACGATCGCGGCCACCCAGCAGATCGTCACGGCGATTGGCAAGCAGTCGATCACGGTGAACGATGCCCCCGGGTTCGCCACCTCGCGACTCGACCTGATCGCCGGACTCGAGGCGATGCGGATGCTCGAGGACGGCGTCGCCAGCGCCGACGACATCGATCGGGCGGTGCTGCTCGCCTATCGCCATCCGATCGGACCGCTGCGGCTCAGCGACGTGGTCGGCCTCGACGTCCGCCTCGATATCGCCCGAGTTCTGGCAGCCTCGCTCGGCGATCGCTACGCGCCCCCGCAGATTCTGATCGACAAGGTGGCGGCCGGCGACCTCGGTCAAAAGACCGGCCGCGGCTTCTTCGACTGGCCCCGCGAGCCCTAGCAGTGGACACCGTCCGATACCGACCCGACCCCCGATTTGTTGACCAGAGGTACTCATGACGTCCATGTTCGGATCTGAACTCGTCGATTTCGCCGACCATCATGCCGAGTTGCGCGAGAGCGTCGGCAAACTGGTCGGCCGCTACGGCCGGAAGTATTTCCAGGATTGCCACGAACGCGGCGAGAAGCCGCATGAGCTCTGGGCCGATCTCGGCGCGGCCGGGTTTCTCGGTGTGCATATCTCCGAGGAGTACGGCGGCGGGGGCGGGGGACTCGCCGACTACAACATCGTCATCGAGGAGACCGCCGCCCAGGGATGCCCGATCCTGTCGCTGGTCATCGGCGCGATCTGTGCCCCGATCATCGAGCATCACGGCAGTGAGGAGATGAAGCGGGACTGGCTCCCCGGGCTGGCCGATGGCACACGGAGGATGGCGTTCGCCATCACCGAGCCCGACGCCGGCACCAACACCCACCGGGTGAGCACCACGGCGTACCGCGACGGGGACGGCTGGCGGATCAGCGGCTCGAAGTACTGGACCTCGGCCGTCGACGAATCCGAGGCGATCCTCGTCGTCGCCCGCGGCGAACACCCCGATGACACCGGCCGCCACCACCTCTCGCTGTTCATCGTCCCCGCAGAGCACCCGGGAATCACCAAGACCCCGATCCCGAACCTGCTGCATTCCGCCGAGACCCAGTTCACGGTGTTCTTCGACGATGTGCAGATCGGCGCCGACGCCCTGATCGGCGCTGAGGGCGAGGGTCTGCGCAGCGTGTTCTCGGGCCTCAACCCCGAGCGGGTGTCGGCCGCCGCGATCAACAACGGCATCGCCCGGTTCGCCCTCGAGAAGGCTTCTGCCTACGCCGCCGAACGGGTGGTCTGGAAGACGCCGATCGGCGCTCACCAGGGGGTGTCGCACCCATTGGCCAAAGCGTTTATCGCCGTTCAGCAGGCTCGACTCCTCACGGCGCGGGCGGCGCAGTTGTTCGACGCCGGTTCACCCGATGCCGCCGAGGCGGCCAACATGGCCAAGTTCGCCGCGGCCGATTCGTCTCTCGAAGCACTCGACCAGGCGATCCAAACCCATGGCGGCAACGGATTCGCCACCGAGTACGGCTTGGCCGACCTGTGGTTCATCGCCCGGCTGCACAAGACCGCCCCGGTGAGTCGCGAGATGGTGCTCAACTACGTCGCCCAGCACAGCCTCGGGCTGCCCAAGAGCTACTGACCGCCGCTCAGCTCCGAGCTGTTTGCACCGAAAGGCTTCCAATGACGTTCTGTCTCGCCTCGATCGTCCGTGACCATGCCCGGACCACCCCCGATGCTGCGGCGTTGACCTACGAGGGCGCTACCACGTCGTTCGGTGATCTCGACGAGCGCAGCTCCCGGGTGGCAAATGCGCTGGTCGGCGCAGGCGTCGCGCCCGGTGATCGCGTGGCGGTATTGGCCAAGAATTGCCCCGAGTTCTACGAAATCGTGTTCGGCTGCAACAAGATCGGGGCCATCGTCGTCGGCCTCAACTGGCGGCTGGCAGCACCGGAAATCGGTGCGATCGTGGCGGATTCGTCGCCCGCGTTGGTTGTCGTCGGCTCGACCGAACGCGACTTGCTGACGGCGGCCGACGTGCCGTCGGAGTTGCAGGTCGTCGGGTTGGGGAGTGCCTATGAGTCATGGATTGCGGCGGCATCGACAGTCGATCCCGGCGGTGTCGGTGCGCCCGAGGACGTGGCCCTTCTGCTGTACACCTCGGGCACGACGGGGGTTCCCAAGGGGGTGATGCTGACCAATGGCGGCATGTCGTTCACCGGTCGCATCGGGGCCGAGACCTGGGGAATGACTGCGGCCAGCGTCAACCTTGTGGCGATGCCGCTGTTCCACATCGGGGGCATCGGCTATGGCCTGTCGACGATGGCTCAGGGCGGCCACACCGTGTTGATGCGCGAGGTCGACACGGTCGCGATTATTGCGGCGATCGCCGAGTACGGCGTGACCCATTCATTCTTCGTGCCGGCAGTGATCCAGTTGCTGCTGGCAACACCTGGCGTTGAGGACGCCGACCTCGCGAGCCTCGAACTGCTCACGTACGGTGCCTCGCCAATCGGTGATGCCGTACTTCGCCGGGCAATTGAGGTCTTCGGTTGCGGTTTTATGCAGGTCTACGGGATGACCGAGACGTCGGGAACCGTGGTGGCGCTACGACCCCAGGATCACCACGCCGACGGAGATCAGTCGTATCTGCTTCGCTCGTGCGGCCAGGCGCTGCCGTGGGTTGACCTGCGGGTGATCGACCCCAACACGCTGTCGGACGTGGCTCAGGGTTCGGTCGGTGAGATCTGGCTGAGGTCGGGCATGGTCACGGCGGGCTACTGGAACAAGCCGAAGGAGTCATCCGAGGCGATCGTCGACGGCGAGTGGCTCCGCACCGGCGACGCCGCCTACCAAGACGCCAGTGGGTATGTGTACCTCTTCGACCGCTTCAAGGACATGATCGTGTCGGGCGGTGAGAACGTCTACCCGGCCGAGGTCGAGAACGTGCTCCACGACCATCCGGCGGTCGGCGAAGTGGCGGTGATCGGCGTACCCGACGAGCGCTGGGGCGAGACGGTGAAGGCCATCGTCGTGGTCAAGCCGGAGTGCTCGATCGACGCCGCCGAGCTCATCGCCTTCGCCCGCACCCGACTGGCCAAATACAAATGCCCGACCTCGGTCGACTTCGTCGCCGTGTTGCCGCGCAACGCGTCGGGCAAGGTGCTCAAGAAGGAACTGCGGTTGACCTACTGGCATGGTGCCGAGCGGGCGATCAACTAGCCGTGGATCCGCTCGTCGGTCTCATTCGCCGTTTCGTGGTCGATTTCATGAACGGCCACAACGCAGCGGCGTGCAGCGAGATCATGGACGGCGACTATCGGCTTCGAGTCGGTGACCAGCTGATCTGCGGTCGAGACAGCCACTATCGACCGGCGGTGCAGGCCCAACTCGATCAGTTTCCAGGGATGGGGCTGTCGGTCCACCATCTGGTGACGTCGGGCGATCAGATCGCCATGCACTTCACCGAGCACGGCGCATCGGGTGGCTGCGGCGGGCCCGTCGCAGCGTGGCAGGGTATCGCGCTGTACCGCTGGAACGGGGCGCAGCTGACCTCGTGTGCTGCGGAAGAGGACTATTTCGCCCGCCGTCGCCAGCTCAAGTCGGGCGTCG